>CAYFFJ010000032.1:0-30288 GCA_964342395.1 uncultured Hydrogenophaga sp. | reverse complement strand
ACAAAGACCCCGAGGCCCCGATCTTCAGCGTGGCCGACTACGGGCTGGAGGCGGATTTGTTCACTGCGGTGCCAACCATGGCGGTTCTGCTGTGAATGCCCCAGAAACGCCATCGAACCTCGGCGCCTTGGCTGGTTTGAAGGTCCTGGATCTCTCTCGCATTCTGGCTGGTCCGTGGTCCACGCAGTTGCTGGGAGATCTGGGTGCAGATGTGGTCAAAATCGAGCGCCCCAAATCCGGGGACGATACGCGCACCTGGGGGCCACCTTGGTTGAGCGATGACCATGGTCTGAACACCAGTGAGTCGGCCTACTACCTGTGTGCGAATCGAAACAAGCGCTCGCTTGCTGTTGACATCAGCGAGCCACAAGGGCAACACCTCGTTCGCGAGTTGGCGTGTCGCGCAGACATTTTCGTGGAAAACTTCAAGGTCGGTGGTCTGGCCGAGTACGGTCTGGACTACGCCAGCCTCTCGACCCTGAACCCCCGGCTGATTTACTGCTCGATCACCGGTTTCGGCCAGACCGGGCCCTATGCCAGTCGACCGGGCTACGACTTTCTCATCCAAGGCATGGGCGGGCTGATGAGCCTGACTGGTCAACCTGACGGAGAGCCAGGCGGTGGCCCCCTGAAGGTGGGGGTTGCGCTCACCGACATCCTGACTGGGCTCTATGCCACGGTGGGCATCCTCGCTGCGGTGAACCACCGGGAACGCACCGGCTGCGGCCAGCACCTGGATTTGGCGTTGATGGATGTCCAGGTGGCGACGCTGGCCAACCAGGCGTCCAACTTCCTGATCGGCAAGAAGGTTCCCGTCCGGCTTGGCAATGCTCACCCAAACATCGTGCCTTACCAGGACTTTCCCACTGCCGACGGCCACATGATTGTCGCCGTCGGCAATGACACGCAGTTTTCGAACCTGTGTGAGGCGCTTGGCCACGCAGACTGGGCTGCCGACGAACGCTTTCAGACCAACCCTGTGCGCGTCGCAAACCGCGCATTGTTGGTCGATCGCATCCAACGCGTGACCCGATCGAGAAGCACCGCCGATTGGGTGGCTTTGCTGGACGAGGCTGGCGTGCCCTGCGGTGCCATCAACACGCTTGACAAAGTCTTCGATGACGAGCAGGTGCAGGCTCGGGGTCTGCGGATCGAAATCGATCATCCCACGGCAGGCAAGGTGCCTCTGATTGCCAATCCGATCCGCCTCTCGGCCTCTCCGGTGCAGTACCGGCACGCGCCGCCTCTCTTGAATGCCGACGCGCAAGCCATTCTCAGCAACTGGCTCAACACTTCTTCGAGCTGAAACCGCCCCGGTTCCACGCCCCACCAAAACCGCTGACCACTAGCCGCGCATAGATCGCGCCTCATCAGCGGGGTGCGCCTATCGGCTGGGCTGCAACCGCTTTGCTCGCGCTCCTTCAACAAATTTCAGAACGACAGTGTTATTCATCAAATTTGTGCTATCGTTAGCATTAATTAAGTGCATTTCACCTGAAATTGAACGGTCTATCAACTTGTGGGTGGTGTTCTATTTTCGGAAATTTTGATACTGAAATCATCAATCATTGTGAACCATTTCACATCAGGAACGATGATTCTATGGTGTGCTATCGTTCGTGCAAAATTGACGCATAAGGTACTCAGAATGGTGACAATCAAGGACATTGCAGCGCAACTCGGGGTTTCTGCCTCGACCGTGGGGCGTGCGTTGGCAGACGACCCGCGCATCAGTGGCGCAATGAAGCAGCGGGTGCAGGGCGTCGCTTCGGATCTGGGTTATGTGGCGAATCGCGCAGCGCGGATGATGCGCGGCGTTTCGAGCAAGCTTGTCGGCCTCATCGTGCCCGACATCCGCAACACGTTCTATTCGACCATCGCACACTCGTTGTCCAAGTGCCTCGAACCCGAGGGCTATCAGCTCATGTTGTCGGAGACCGATGATGACCGTTCGGTCGAGCTGCGTCACGTCAGAGAGTTGGTGAGCGTGAATGTCGCGGGGATGATTCTGGTGCCCAGCGCCAAGCCCTTGCCCGAAATGGTTCGGCTTCTCAAGTCTGTGCGGCATGTGCAGCTGCTGCGTGAGCTCCCGTCACTGGGTGGCCAACGGTTTGGAATGGATGACAGGCGCGCGATCGAGCTGGGCGTCGAGCATCTGATCGAACTGGGTCATCGGCGCATTGCGTACATTGGGCCGACAGACGATCTTTCCACCGGAGCTGCACGCCTGGAAGGGTATCGCCATGCGCTGAAGGCGGCCAACGCGTGGAGTGCAGAGCTGGAGGCTTGCGGGGCGCCAACGCAAGGAACCTTTGGCGCGGAAGCGCTGCGCCGGTTTGTTGCCCTGGAGCGCCCGCCGAGCGCCTTGGTGCTGGGCGGGGTTCAACACACACAGGGCGTGCTTGACGAGTGCATCGCCCTGGGATTGCAAATCCCTGAGCATCTGTCAGTGGTCGGCTTCGGGGACGAACCTGGTTTCCGTTGGTGGAATGGTGGGTTGACAACCATCAATGTGCCGGTCTCGGAAATGGCCACTTCGTGTGGTCTTTGGTTTTTGCACCAACTCCAGCAGCCCACCAACGAGATGCCCCGCTACAGATCTGTGTCAGCCCCCACGCTGGTGCTGCGAAACAGCACCAGCGCCTGGAATGCGCCTGTGAAACGGCGCGCACGGAACAGTGCAAGTGCATAGCCGCACCTTGCGCACACATCGAAACCCCCCACACACAGGAGCGCCCATGACCCATACCGTTTTGCTTACCGACCATGCCTGGCCGGACGACGCCATCGAGCGCTCCGTGGTGGAGGGCGCTGGCTTTGAACTTGTCAGCGGCCCTCCCGCTCCGGCGGAATCCCACGTGATCGAGGCGCTGGTGGCAAAGCACCAGCCGACGGGCATTCTCACTTGCTGGGCGCCGGTCTCCGCTGCTGCCATTGCCGCGAGCCCGCATCTGAAGATCGTGGCTCGCCTGGGTGTCGGCCTGGACAACATCGCGGTGAATGCGGCAACGGCAAGCGGCATCTGGGTCACGAACGTGCCGGACTACTGCGTGGACGAGGTCTCCGATCATGCGGTGGGTTTTGCATTGGCCTGGACGCGCGGACTCTTGCATTTTGACCGTGACGTGCGCGCAGGGAGATGGGACCCCGCCAGTGCGAAGCTGCGCCGGATTGCCCATATGACCGTCGGAATCATCGGGTTTGGCCGGATTGGCCGCGCCACAGCGAAGAAGCTGACGGCGTTCGGTTGCAAGCTCCTCGCCCACGACCCAGGACTGCAGGGACCGGTCGAGGGTGTGGCATGCGTCGATCTGGATGAATTGCTCGCGCGCAGCGAAATCGTCGTCGTGCATGCGCCGCTGCTGCCTTCCACCCACCATCTGATCAACAGTGACCGCCTGGCCCAGATGCCGCAAGGCGGCCTGCTCATCAACGTCAGTCGCGGTGGCGTGGTCGATACCGCTGCGGTCAGCGCAGCCTTGCTGAGCGGACATCTGTCCGCTGCCGGTCTGGACGTATTGGAGTCGGAGCCAGACGTACCCGCTTCGCTGCTCGCGCAACCCGGCGCGATGCTCACGCCCCACGTGGCTTTTTCGTCGGATGCCTCTCTGGCAGAGCTGCGCCGACGTGCAGCCGAGGAAGTTGTTCGCGTCCTGAAGGGGGAACTGCCGCACGAGCCGCGGAACAGTCCCATGGTCAAACACTGAAAACGAAACGAGATTGCGTCATGACATCCACTGCCGCCGCACCCGATCCCTTGCTTGAACGCTTCCTCTTTTCACAACAACTGGCAAAGTCCACCGACGTTGTGCATTGGGAGCCGCTGTCCGGAGGTGTTTCGTCCGACATCTGGCGGGTAGACATTGGCGGACGAACCTTGTGTGTCAAGCGCGCGCTGCCTCAGTTAAAGGTAAAAGCCGACTGGAAAGCGCCCGTGTCACGCAACGCCTACGAGTGGGCCTGGATGCAATTTGCATCCCTTCACTGCCCCGAAAATGTACCTGCGCCTCTGGCGCACGACGAAAGTGCCGGCCTGTTCGCCATGGCATTCCTCGACCCGCAACATCACCCCGTTTGGAAAGAGCAGTTGCTGCAAGGAGATGTTTCCATCGATACCGCAGCCGCCGTCGGCGACTTGCTGGGACGGGTGCACGCGGCCAGCGCCGGGCACACTGACGTGGTGCGAGCCTTTGAGACGGTCGACAATTTTTATGCATTGCGGCTGGAGCCCTACTTGGTGGCGACGGCCAGACGCCACCCAGCACTTGCACCGAAGTTGCTTGAACTTGTCGCCATTACGGCGGGAACACAACACGCGCTGGTCCATGGCGACGTCAGCCCCAAAAACATCCTCGTTGGCCCGAAAGGACCGGTTTTGCTTGACGCAGAGTGCGCCTGGTACGGCGACCCCGCATTTGACTTGGCGTTTTGTCTGAACCATTTGCTGCTCAAACGCACGGCAACGCCCACGGCACGTGCCGCGCTGGGTCGCGCATTCCACGCCATGGCGCAGACTTACCTCAGCCGGGTCGATTGGGAGCCGGTGGACCGATTGGAAGCGCGCGCGGCGCGATTGCTGCCCGCACTCTTGCTGGCGCGGGTCGATGGGAAGTCGCCCGTCGAGTACATCACCGATGACACGACACGGGAACGGGTGCGCAAGGTGTCCAGCGACCTGTTACTGAAGCCCGCCTCCCATCTTGCAGACATCGAGCTTGTTTGGTCGCACCATGAAGAGGGTGAAACAGCCCACTGAAAACCCGGCCACCGTGCCGGTTTTTTTTTGGAGTGCCGACAAAGGCCATCGGCAATGGACAAAGAAAAAGCCCCGCTCCGTTTCAGAAGGGGGCTTGTGTCTGGTGGGTCGTGACAGGCTCGAACTGCCGACATTCTGCGTGTAAGGCAGACGCTCTACCAACTGAGCTAACGACCCGAAACGGCAAAACCGTTGGCGGAGAAAGAGGGATTCGAACCCTCGGTACAGGAGAACCTGTACGCCGGATTTCGAATCCGGTGCATTCGACCACTCTGCCATCTCTCCGGGGTGATCTTTCAAAGAGCCGCGATTCTAGCAGTGCGGCCCACCCCATTTTCCGCTCAGGCTTTCAGCAGCGCCAAACCGCCCATATAGGGGCGCAGCACCTCGGGCACGGTGATGCTGCCGTCGACGTTCTGGTAGTTTTCCAGCACGGCCACCAAGGCGCGGCCCACGGCCAGGCCGGAGCCGTTCAGGGTGTGCACCAGCTCGTTTTTGCCCTGCGCGTTCTTGAAACGGGCTTGCAGCCGACGGGCCTGGAAAGCCTCGCAATTGCTGACCGAGCTGATTTCGCGGTAGGTGTTTTGCGCGGGCACCCACACCTCCAGGTCATGCGTGCGGGTGGCGCCAAAACCCATGTCACCCGTGCACAGCACGATCACGCGGTAGGCCAGGCCCAATTTCTGCAACACCGCTTCGGCATGGCCGGTCATGGCGTCCAGCGCCTCATGGCTTTTCTCGGGGTGAACGATTTGCACCATTTCCACTTTGTCGAACTGGTGCTGGCGGATCAGGCCGCGGGTGTCGCGCCCGGCGCTGCCCGCTTCGGAGCGGAAGCAAGGCGTGTGTGCTGTCAGCTTGATGGGCAGGTCGGCTTCGGCCAACACGGTGTCGCGCACAAAGTTGGTCAGCGTCACCTCGCTGGTGGGAATCAGGTAGAGCGCGGTGTGGTCGGGCTGTGCTTCGCCGTCCTGCCCACCCTTTTTGGCGGCAAACAGGTCACCTTCAAATTTGGGCAACTGGCCGGTGCCGCGCAGGGTGTCACCGTTGACGATGTAGGGCGTGTAGCACTCGGTGTAGCCGTGGTCTTCGGTTTGCGTGTTCAGCATGAACTGGGCCAGCGCGCGGTGCAGGCGGGCAATGGGCCCCTTCATCACGGTGAAACGGGCCCCGGCCAGCTTGGCGCCGGTTTCAGGGTCCAGCCCCAGGGGAAGGGCCAGGTCCACGTGGTCTTTGGGCTCGAAGCCCAGGGGCTCGGGCGAACCGCCCAACCCACCAGAACCATCAGCCTTCGGCGGGCTCCAGCGGCGCAGTTCAACGTTGCCCGCTTCATCGGCCCCGACAGGCACGCTGTCGTGCGGCAGGTTGGGCACGGCCAGCAGCAGGGCTGACAACTCCGTCTGGATTTGGTCCAGTCGGGTGGCCGACGTTTCCAGCTCGACCTTGGCCGCACCCACCTGGGCCATGACGGCATCTGCCTCGGCGTGTTGGCCTTTGGCTTTCAGGCCGCCAATTTGTTTGGACAAGGCGTTGCGCTGCGCTTGCAGCTCTTCGGTGCGCACTTGCAGGGTTTTGCGCTCGGTTTCCAGCGCGGTGAAAGCGGCCACGTCCAGGTAGGGCTGGGGGCTTTTGCGGGTGTTCAGGCGGGCCTCGACTTGGGCCAGGTCTTTGCGAAGAAGGGTGATATCCAACATGGTGTTTACAGGTTATTTTTAAGCTTTTTTGACCTATACCGCTTTATGGGTATGGATTGTTAGCTACATATTATTTAGCATCGTTCAGCCGCAGGCCCTTGGGCAGCGGAAACTGTATGGTTTCCTCAATGCCATCCATTTTGCGCACAGCCACGGCACCCAGCTCGCGCAGGCGCTGCACCACACCTTGCACCAGCAGCTCTGGGGCGGAAGCCCCGGCAGTGATGCCCACGCGCTGCTTGCCCTCGAACCACTCTGGTCTCAACTCGGTCGCGTCATCCACCATGTAGGCACTGGTGCCCAGTTTGGCGGCCAGTTCGCGCAGGCGGTTGCTGTTGCTGCTGGTGGGGCTTCCCACCACCACCACCACATCCACCTGGCCCGACAACACCTTCACCGCATCCTGGCGGTTTTGGGTGGCGTAGCAAATGTCTTGTTGCTTGGGCGCACGGATGGCAGGAAACCGCGCCTGCACAGCTGCGGTGATGTCGGCTGCGTCGTCCACACTGAGGGTGGTTTGCGTCACCACGGCCAGGCGCTCGGTTTGGCGCGGGGCCACGCGGGCCACGTCGGCCACGTCTTCCACCAGGTGAATACCTTCGGTCAACTGCCCCATGGTGCCTTCCACCTCGGGGTGGCCTTTGTGGCCGATCATGATGAATTCATACCCCTCTTTGGCCAGTTTGGCCACTTCCACGTGCACCTTGGTGACCAGCGGGCAGGTGGCATCGAACACCTGAAACCCGCGCTGCGCCGCCTCGGCCTGCACGGCCTTGCTCACGCCGTGGGCGGAAAACACCAGTGTGGCGCCAGGGGGCACATCGGCCAGGTCTTCGATGAAGATGGCACCGCGCGATTTGAGGTCGTTCACCACATGGGTGTTGTGCACAATTTCGTGCCGCACGTAGATGGGCGCGCCGAATTTGGCCAGCGCTTTGTCCACGATTTCAATGGCGCGGTCCACCCCGGCGCAGAACCCACGCGGCTCCGCAAGTGTGATCTCGGCGCCTTGGCCCAAAACCGCCATCACAGCACCCCGATCAATTGCACTTCAAACCGCACGGCCTGGCCGGCCAAGGGGTGGTTGAAGTCAAACAGCACAGCGCCATCGGCCCGCACCTCTCGCACGGCACCCGCGTAGGTGCCTTGGCCGTTGGGCGTGGGGAACTGCACCACGTGGCCCGGTTGGTAGGTTTCCTGCGGGTCACCCAGCTCGTTGAGCAGCTTGCGCGCCACCCACTGCTGCATGTCGGGCTGGCGGTCGCCAAAGGCCTCGCCAGGGGCCATGTCAAACGTGGTGTGGGTGCCCTCGGCCAGGCCCAGCAAACGGGCTTCCAGCGCGGGTGACAGTTCACCAGTCCCCAGGCTCAGGGTGGCAGGCGCGCCGCCAAAGGTGTTGACGATGTCATGGCCGCCCAGGTCAGACAGGCGGTAGTGCAGCGTCAGAAACGACGCGGGTTCAACGTGGGGCATGGGTGTGTGGGAATGTGAAGAAAGGCCAAAACCAAGGGCCGGGCACGGGGGGCAGCGCCGTGGCTAAACTGCCTCTATTGTAGAAAGCGGGCCAACCCGCGTGTCACCCCCGCCATGCAACTGAAACACCTGCCGGAAGAATCCCGCCCCCGCGAAAAGCTGCTGGCCCGAGGCCCCGGTGCGCTCAGCGACGCCGAGCTGCTGGCCCTGCTGCTGCGCACCGGCATACAGGGCAAAAACGTGGTGGTGCTGGCCGAAGAGCTGCTGACCCAGTTCGGTGGCGTGGCCGGGCTGCTGCACACACCCGCCGAAGCCCTGAAAACCATCAAAGGCCTGGGGCCCGCCAAACGCGCCGAAGTGGTGGCCGTGCTGGAGCTGGCCCGCCGCGCGCTGGCGCAAGAACTGAAACAAAAACCCCTGTTCGATGGCCCCCAGGCCGTGCGCGACTACCTGCAACTGCAACTGGGGGCCAAAACCCACGAGGTGTTTGCCGTGTTGTTCCTGGACAGCCAGCACCGGCTGTTGGCCTTTGAAGAGTTGTTTCGGGGCACGCTGACGCAAACCAGCGTCTACCCCCGCGAAGTGGTGCTGCGCGCCCTGCACCACCAGGCCGCTGCCGTGGTGCTGGCGCACAACCACCCCAGCGGCAGCGCCACACCGTCCAGCGCAGACACGGCCCTGACCCGCACCCTGAAAACCACGCTGGCCCTGGTGGACGTGACCGTGCTCGACCATTTTGTGGTCACCACCACCGGCGCCCAAAGCATGGCCGAACTGGGGCTGGTGTGAACCCCCACCAAGAACAACTCAGCGCCATACGCGGTGTGCTGCAACAGCGGGCGCAAGCGGTGGCCGCCGCGCGCGCCGCCCGCGAAGCGGCCGAACAGCGGGCAACCCATGAGCGCAACCTGTTTGCCCTGACCGTGGGTGCGGTGTCGCCGCTGCGGGTGCAGCGGCGCGCCTTGCTGGAGCGTGCCCGCGCCCTGCCCGTGGCCCGCCAACGCGAGCTGGACGAACAAGCGGTGATGCACGAGGCCATTTCCGACGAGTTCGACGTGGAAAGCCTGCTCGACACCGACGAAGCCCTGAGCTACCGCCGCCCCGGCATGGGGCTGGACGTGGTACGCCAGCTGCGCCGGGGCCGCTGGGCCCTGCAAGGCCAGCTGGATTTGCACGGCCTGCGCAGCGACGAAGCCCGCGTGGCCCTGGGCCAGTTTTTGCGCGAAGCCCACAAAGTGGGTTGGCGCTGCGTGCGTGTGGTGCACGGCAAAGGCCTGGGCTCGCCCGGCAAGACGCCCGTACTCAAAGCCAAGGTGCAGCGCTGGCTGGTGCAAAAAAACGAGGTGCTGGCCTTTGTGCAGGCCCGCGCGTCAGACGGCGGCGCAGGGGCTCTGGTGGTGCTGCTGGCACCGGGGTGGTGAGCGCGAGCTGACGGTTCAGACGCCCCGGTTGCGCATCCAGTCGGCGGTCTGAAAAAAGCTGTCTTTCAGCCGCGTGCGCAGCGCCAGGTCCACGCCCACTTCGCCCATGGCCTGATCCATGCAGGCCACCCACTGGTCGCGCTCCAGAATGCCGATGGAAAACGGCATGTGCCGCATGCGCAGACGGGGGTGGCCAAAACGCTCGGTGTAGTGCTGCGGGCCACCCAGCCAGCCGCTCAAAAACCAGAACAGCTTTTGCCGCGCGTCGTCCAGCGTGCTGCCGTGGCTGGCACGCAGGGCGGCATAGCCGGGCTCCAGGTCCATCAGATCGTAAAAGCGGTTCACCAGGGCTTGCACCTGCGGCTCGCCGCCGATCCATTCAAAGGGGGTGGCAAACGCGGTGCCAGTTTCGTTTTTCGGAGGGGGTTCTTGGATTTGCATGGGGCAACTGTAAAAGCAAGCAGCCGGTTGCTCAGGCGGCAGCGCGGCGCAGCGTGGCGACCACCGGCGTGTTGAGCACGCTGCGCAGCCCCCACCAGCCCGCGCCCAGCGCCAGCACGGCACCGGCCAGGGCCCCCAGCAGGGGCACCCAGGGGGAAGGGTTCCATTGGAATTCAAACGCGTATTGGGCCAGCGCCCAGCCCACGGCCGACGCCACCACCGAGGCCAGAAACCCCGCCAGCAGACCCACGCCCGCCAGCTCGGCGCGCTGCACCTGACGCAGCAGGGCCGACGTGGCGCCCACCGCCCGCATGATGGCGAACTCGCGCTCGCGCTCGGCCCGCGTGGCCGTGACCGCAGCAAACAGCACCACCAGCCCGGCAGCCAAGGTGAAGCCAAACAAAAACTCGATGGACTGAATCACCTGTCCCAGCACCTGCTGCACCTGGGCAATGGTGCTGCTCATGTCCACGCTGGTGATGTTGGGGAATTCGCGCACCAGCGCGTTGTCAAACTGGGCAGGCGACGTGCCGGGGGCGCGGAAGGCGCTGATGTAGGTCACCGGCACATCGGCCATTTGGGCCACGGGGTACATCACGAAGAAATTGACGTGCAGGCTGCCCCAGTCCACCTTGCGCAGACTGGTGATGCGCGTGGTGCTGACCTGGCCCGCCATGTCAAACGACAGCGTGTCGCCCAGCTTCAGCCCCAGTTCTTTGGCCAGCCCCTCTTCCACGCTGGTGCCGTCGGCTTCGTTGGCCGTCCAGCGGCCTGCCACCACCTCGTTGTGGCCGGGTGGCTCGGCGGCGTGCGACAGGTTGAACTCGCGCTCGGCCAGGCGGCGGCCGCGTTCGGTGGGAAAGTTGTCGGGGTTGACGGTTTGGCCGTTCAGGGCCACCAGGCGGCCACGCATCATGGGGTACCAGTCGTACTTGGCCACACCTGCCGCCGTCAGCCGGGCCTGAAAGGCTTCGGCCTGGTCGGGCTGGATGTTGATGACAAAGCGGTTGGGCGCGTCGGGCGGTGTGGCCTGGCGCCAGCTGGCGATGAGGTCGGTGCGCAACAGCACCAGCAACACCAGCGCCAGCAGGCCCACGGCCAGCGCGCTGACCTGCACCACCGCGTAACCTGGGCGGGCGCACAACTGGCGCGTGGCCAACATGAGCCAGCGCGGCGCGGTGCTTTCGTTCACGCTGGCGCGCAACACGCGCACCGCCGCGTAGCTGGCCAGGGCAAACACACCCACGGCGGCGGCAAAGCCCCCCACGGCCAGCAGGCCCAGCGTGAGGTCGCGGCTGACGGCCAGCAACAGCGCGGCAAACCCCACCACGCCCAGGCCCAACACCGCCAGCGAGGCGGGCTTGATGTGGCCCACGTCGCGCCGAATGACGCGCAGCGGCGGCACCTGCGCCAGTTGCAGCACGGGTGGCAGGCCAAAGGCCAGCATCAGCGTGAGACCCAGGCCCAGCCCGAACAACACCGGCCAGAAACTGGCCGCAGGCAATGCCACCTGCACCAGCCCGCCCAGCAGCGCCACAAACACGTGGTGCACGGCAAACCCCAGCGCCACGCCCAGCGCACTGGCCACCACGCCCACGGCCAGAAACTCCAGCCCGTAGGCCCAGGCCATGGTGCGTTGGCTCAGGCCCAGCACGCGCAGCATGGCGCAGTCGTCCAGGTGGCGGGCGGCAAACCCGCGCGCGGCAATGGCCACGGCCACGGCGCTGAGCAGCGCGGCCAGCAAGGCCACCAGGTTCAGGAATTTTTCAGCGCGCTCCAGCGTGCGTTGCATTTCAGGGCGACCGGCCTCCAGCGATTCCAGCCGCGCGCCGCGCACCTGGCCCGCGTCCAGCTCGGCCTGCGCCCAGGTGGCGAACCGGCGCACGGCCTGGTCGCCCGCTTTGCCAGCGGTGCCGTCACCGGCCACGGCAAAGCGGTGGGAAATGCGGCTGGCGGGCTGCACCAGGGCGGTGGCGGCCAGGTCGGCCTGGTTCAGCAACACGCGGGGCGCAAAAGCCATGAAGCCACCGCCCCGGTCGGGCTCGGCGGTCAGCACCTGGGTGATGGTGAAGGTGGCATCGCCCAGCAGCAGGGGCTGGCCCACCGCCAGGTCCAGCGCCACCAGCACGCCCGCGTCCACCCACACGGTGCCGGGGGCGGGAATGTCGCGGGTGGGCTGGCCGGGCAACTCGGGGCCAGGGGCCACCGACAGGCGGCCGCGCAGCGGGTAGCCGGGGCCCACGGCCTTCAAGGCCACCAGACGCGTGGCGCCACCCTGGGCCTCGGGCGCACGGCCCATGGTGGGAAAGCTCAGCGTGGGGGCGGTTTGCAGGTCCAGGCTTTGGGCCTTGGCCTGAAAACTGGGCGGGAGCGGGTTGTCGCTGGCCAGCACGGCGTCGCCACCAATGAGCTGGCGCGCGTCGCGCGTCAGCCCGCCTTGCAGCCGGTCGGCAAAAAACCCCACCGAGGTGAGCGCTGCCACCGCCAGCGTGACGGCCACCAGCAGCAGGCGCAACTCACCGGCCCGGAAGTCGCGCCACAGCGAACGCAGGGCCAAGGTCAACGCACCGGGCTGGGTGGTATTTTTCATGCTTTTTTGGCCTATGGCGCTTGATGGTATTGGTTTTTCAGCTATGTTTTATTTGGTACCAAAAATGCGATCTCCCGCGTCGCCCAGGCCGGGCACGATGTAGCCGTGGCTGTTCAGGCCCCGGTCCACGGCGGGGGTGTACACCGGCACGTCGGGGTGGTGGTCGTGGAAGGTTTTCAGGCCCTGCGGGCAGGTCACCAGGCAGGCAAAACGGATGGAGCGGGGGCGGGTTTGCTTCAGGCGGTCCACCGCGGCCACGGCGGAGTTGCCGGTGGCCAGCATGGGGTCAAGCACGATGACATCGCGCTCTTGCATGTCGCTGGGCATCTTGAAGTAGTACTCCACCGCCTGCAAAGAGTCGGGGTCGCGGTAGAGGCCGATGTGGCCCACGCGGGCACCGGGAATGACGTGCAGCATGCCGTCCAAAAAACCGTTGCCCGCACGCAGGATGGAGGCCAGCACCACTTTTTTGCCGTCGATCACGCGGGACTTCATGGGCTCCAGCGGGGTTTCAATCTCGATCTCGTGCATGGGCATGTCACGCGTGATTTCGTAGGCCAGCATGGCGCTGATCTCGTGCACCAGTTCGCGAAAGCTTTTGGTGCTGGTGTCTTTGCGGCGCATCAGGGTGAGCTTGTGCTGCACCAAGGGGTGGTCGATGACGTGGACTTGTCGGCTCATGGGCTTTTCCTTGTGCGGTGAAACAGCGTGGCCCAGGGCCACTGGACGGCCCGGGGGCCGGGGGGTCGGGTTTGCCCTGAGTTTAGGCGCTGGCCACGACCGGTTCAGGCACGGCGTCCATGACCAGGCGCTCCGGGTGGGCAAAGCACAAAAAGCGCTTGTGTGTGGCACGCCCAATGGCACACAAGCCCACCTGCCGGGCCACGTCCAGGCCCATTTGGGTCATGCCGCTGCGCGACACCACCACGGGCACCCCCATCTGGGCGGACTTGATGACCATTTCACTGGTCAGCCGCCCGGTGGTGTAGAACACCTTGTCGTCGCCGCGCATGGGCTCGCCGGTGGGGCCTTGTTGCAGCCACATCCAGCCGGCGATGGTGTCCACCGCGTTGTGACGGCCCACGTCTTCCACAAACAGCAGCAGCTCGTCGCCACGGAACAAGGCACAGCCGTGCACCGACCCGGCCGATTTGTAGGTGCTTGTCTGCAACCGGATGGTGTTGACCACCGCTTGCAACTGGCTTTGGCGCAGGCGGGCGGTGGGGGGCAGCACGAGGTCGGCCACGTCGTTCATCAGAGCGCCGAACATGCTGCCCTGGCCACAGCCGGTGGTGACCACGCGTTGGGCGGTTTTGGCCTCGATGTGGTCGATGCCGCTGCGGGTTTTGACCGCCGCCGCACCCACCGCCCAGTCCACGGTGATGGACTCGATGTCGGCCAGCGACGACACCAGGCGCTGGTTGCGCAGGTAGCCCAGCACCAGCCATTCGGGCCGTGCGCCCAGGGTCATGAGGGTGACCAGCTCGCGCTTGTCCACGTACACCGTCAGCGGGCGCTCGGCGGGAACGGCCAGGTCCACCATCTGCCCGAACTCGTTCATGACGGTGGTCTGGCAGGTCAGCGGGGCGCGGACCTGGGTCAGCGTGGGATACAGAGCCTTGGCGTGCGACGACAACGTCGGCTCAGGTGTCTTTCGACACCTTGATGGTGGGGAACTTGGACGAGAAGTCTTTGGCCCGCTGCGCAATCTTGATGGCCACCTGGCGCGCCACGGCCTTGTAAATGCCGGCCACTTCGCCGTCGGGGTCGGCCACCACGGTGGGTTTGCCGCTGTCGGCCTGCACACGGATTTGCATGTTCAGGGGCAAGGCACCCAGGTAGTCCATGTGGTATTCAGCCGCCATGCGTTTGCCGCCATCGGCTCCGAAGATGTGTTCGGTGTGGCCACAGTTGGGGCAGCAGTACACCGCCATGTTTTCCACAATACCCAAAATGGGGACGCCCACCTTTTCGAACATCTTGATGCCTTTGCGCGCATCGAGCAGCGCAATGTCTTGCGGCGTGGTGACGATGACGGCGCCCGTCAGCGGCACTTTCTGGCTCAGCGTGAGCTGGATGTCGCCGGTGCCGGGGGGCATGTCCACCAGCAAATAGTCCAGCTCTTTCCAGTTGGTCTGGCGCAGCAGCTGGTCCAGGGCCTGGGTGGCCATGGGGCCGCGCCAAATCATGGCTTCATCTTTGTCCACCAGGAAACCAATGGACATGACCTGCACACCATGGTTTTCCAGCGGCTCCATGGTTTGGCCGTCCACGCTTTCGGGGCGGCCTTCAATGCCCATCATCATGGGTTGGCTGGGGCCGTAAATGTCGGCATCGAGGATGCCCACTTTGGCACCCTCGGCGGCCAGCGCCAGCGCCAGGTTCACGGTGGTGGTGCTTTTGCCCACGCCACCTTTGCCCGAGGCCACGGCCACGATGTTTTTCACGTTGGGCAGCAGTGCCACGCCGCGCTGCACCGCGTGGGTGGTGATTTGGGTGGTGAGGTTGACCGACACGTTGTCCACCCCGGCCACGGTGCGGGCGGCGGCGATCAGCGCCTTGCGAAAGCCCGGTATCTGGCTTTGGGCGGGGTAGCCCAACTCCACATCGAACGACACGTCGCCGTCGTTGACCTGGAGGTTTTTCAATGCCTTGGCAGACACGAAGTCTTTGCCGGTGTTGGGGTCAATGACGGTTTGCAGCGCGGTCAGCAGCGCCTGGGTGTCTGCGGGCATGTGGGGAGTGTCTCGGGTGGGGGGACATGGGATGGACTTCACAAGAGTCTACCCTTGGGGTGAGCGACAAACGGTCGTGAGACCGAATACCTGAGGCACCGTGAGTCCACATCTTGGCACTCATTGGGCATCGAGCACTCAGGCACATCGATCAAGCAGCCATAGGGCTCGCGAGTGAAAGTTGTGGGGTCAAAGGAAAGCATCTGCCTCGGTGTCAGGCTCAAGCGCTTTCAAACGCTGGTCGCGGGTCCAAATGTGGACTTGGTATTGCTTCAGGCCGCTGCTGCGGTATTTTCTGCGCAGCCGCTGAGCCTCCAGCACCACAGCGGTGTTGGTGAGGCCATGTTTGTCAGGAGCCAATGACGCGAATTTCGCGGTCATGGCGGAAAGGGCTGCACAAAAATCTTCGACGGTGCGTGCATCGTCCATAGACGAGACTATGGTGAACTGCGATTCACCCGACAGCCACACCTGAACAGCTTCAACCAATTCACCGACCAACCGGTAGCGCTTGCCACCGTCCTTCACATCGGCAATGTGATTGCCAAGTTCAAATAACACCGAAAGGGGCACGTAAAGCTGCACATTCACGCCGTCGGCGTTCTCAAAGCGCTGGAAAACGGGATGGAACGCGGTCGCATCGCTGTTGTTAGGCACACGAAACAACTCCAGCAGGTACGAGGTATCCACCACGACCAGACGCACTGTCACAGCGGACAAATGGGTGGCTTTCTGGCTCATCGCGAAGTTTCGGAGGGGGCATGTTTGAGCTTTTTCAACCAAGCCAAGCCTTTTTCAGTCCGTTTTTTCGCGAAATCGGGTTGCACGTGCCGCTCCAGCACCTGTTGCGTCATCAATTCGCCCAATCTACCCTGCTCTAGCAGGGACTCTGCAGCAGGCAGTTCGGGCACAGGTAGCAAGCGCGACGCGTTTTGGCTGCCGTCGTGGAAGCACAGCACCACGCCCTGAATTTGTTCGGCATCCAGTTGATCAAGGGTGGCGGGGTTGTGTGTGGTGGCCAGCACGTTGAGCCTTCGCCGCCGGGCGGTTTCCCACACGGCATCGACCAAGGTTTTAACCCGCGCTGGGTGAATACCGTTGTCGATTTCCTCTACCACCAGGCGTGAACCCTGAGGCACGGTTTCCAGCGCTGTGAGAATGGCCAGCGCGCGCAAGGTGCCGTCGGACATCTGACGGGCACCCAACACCGAGGTGTCGCTGTACCGAAAACCCAACCCCACTTCGCCCAGGCGGGTTTGCTCAAAGGTCAGTTCAGTGAACGCGTCTTCAGGTAGCTGGCGAATGCGATCGCGAATGAGCTTGAGTGTTGTCCGAGGAGACCCCTGAATAGGTTCAAAAGAACTGGGGTTAGAGGGCGGCTCTTTTTCAAGCTTGACCGCAGAGCGCTCCAACTCAAACAACACAGAAGCCAAGTTGGAACCATCGCGGAACAATTGGGTTTGACCCACGTTTTCGTAGTTCCGCATCAACCTGGGGTTGGGGTCAAACACATAGGCGTGCTGCAAGTGACTGCGAACGCCGCGCACCACGGTCATGGCTTTTTGGGCGGTGTCGTTGTCCGATGTGCTCAAACTTTCATAGCGTGACAGCACAGACTGGTCTGCGGTCATCGCGCGAGTGGGCTTGTTCTTGCCCCTGGCAAAGTTGTCGTGTCGCACCGAAAGAATGTCCGCATCTGCCGTGGCCGCATCAGCCACTGTTTCAAACAGCACGCGCCCCCCCCATTTGAGGGACTCATTGGCTATGTGGGGCTTGCCCGATACATCGACCTCAATGCTGTAGCGCATGGGCTGTTGATCCACCCGTGCATCGAATGCCAGCGTGAAAGTTTGAGGTCCGAAAAGCTCATCATCCGGGTGGTAGGCCAAATGCTCCCGGCGTGGGCAACTGCGAAAACCACCCCTGATTTCAAACGTAGTGCCACTGCCCCGGCCCACATCGCTGATTTGGTGCACCGAGTGCCCTTGGGCCAAATAAGCCAATAGTTCTACCGCCTCAATCACATTGCTTTTGCCCGCCCCGTTGCGGCCAATCAGCAGCGTGACCGGATTCAGCAGGTTGATCTGCGCATCGGCAAAATTCTTAAAGTTAACGAAGTGATGCATTTGGTTGCTCCTGCCAAGCCCCGGTAAATCAAATGACCCCATGGCAACGTTTGTATTTTTTTCTGCGGCCCCAGGGGCCAGGGTCGTTGCGCCCCGGCTTGAACGCATCGAGCTGTTCGTATTCGGCTTGAGGCCAGAAGTGAAGGGCGTTCATCAATGCATTGTCGCAAAGCACCGAAGGCCCTACAGAGCCTCTCAGAACAGGTCGACGACCATGCCCTCTTTGACCTGTGCGATCAGCTCCCCTTGCGCCACCAGCTTCTGGTAGCTTTGAACTTGGTTGCGGCCATGGGACTTGGCGTAATACACCGCCTCGTCGGCGCGCCCGAAAGCTTCGCTGGGAATGTCGTTGTGAAACACCTGGCTCACCCCGAGGCTGACGGTGATATTGCCCACCTGGGGGAATCGGTGGTTTTCGAAGACGCTGCGCAAGCGCTCCAGCACCCGAAGGGCATCGGCCTCGCCGTCGCAGCGCATGAGGATGACGAACTCCTCGCCGCCAAACCGGTAGAGCTGATCGCTGTAGCGGAAGCACGAACGCATCAGCCGGGCCACCAGCAGCAGCACCTCGTCACCAATCAAGTGCCCATAGGTGTCGTTGACGCGCTTGAAATGGTCGATGTCCAGCACCGCCAGCCAGGCACCCCGCGTGTCAGCCGAGTGACGCCGCTCCTGGTCCAGCGTTTTGTTCGGTGCGGATTCCAAACCGGCAGCGGCTTTGATGAACGCCACATCAAAGGTCTTGCGGTTGAGCAACTCGGTCAAGGTGTCTTTTTCGCCGTAATCCAGCAACGCCACGACGTTGCCGTACACACGGAACAAATCTTCCAGCCAAGTGATGTCGGACGCCTCGGGCTCTGCGGCCAACTCCACTTCGAGCAGCACCGGCAGGCCATCGAGCAACGGCAAGCAGTACAAACAGGCTGCGCCAGTCGCCACGTCACTGGCTTGCGACTGCGTTGTGCCCAAGGTGAACGCACGGCGAAGCAGAGGAAGCTCGTCAAGCAGGGGCAACTCCCCAGGCATGGGGTTGGGGTCCATGCGAACAGGTTGCGTGTCTGCCGCCTTGCGCTCCAGCACCGGCATGCAGCAGTTGCGCCCCCCATCGACCACCACCCGAAAAAGCTTCACCCCCACCACTTGCGAACCGAGGCATCGAAAAACCAAATCGACCATGGCATCTTCCAGCGCTTCGCGGTCACGAAGGCCGGTCAACAAAGCCAATCTGTGGGTCAGGTCTTTCATGGGTGGGGCGGCCGCTGTCGGGGCCCTGGCCCACGCATCTGTGCGGATATCTGCAGCGTACCACGCCACCGGCGCTTCGCCACCACGGGAATGCCCTGAAAGTCGCAAACCTAAAATGCACGGCCTCAGCAATCCGCCAGAACCCCTCCACCGTTCCATGACCACCCCACGCCGCCTGTTTGTCACCACCGCCCTGCCCTACGCCAACGGCAACTTCCACATCGGCCACATCATGGAATACATCCAGGCCGACACCTGGGTGCGTTTCCAGCGCATGCTGGGACACGAGGTGCACTTTGTCGGCGCAGACGACGCACACGGCGCGCCCATCATGATTGCCGCTGAAAAGGCGGGCATCACGCCCCAGCAGTTCGTGGCCAACATCGCCGCCGGGCGCAAACCGTACCTGGACGGTTTTCACATCGCCTTTGACAACTGGCACAGCACCGACGGCCCCGAAAACCACGCATTGGCCCAGCAGATTTACCGCGACCTGAAGGCGGCGGGCCTGATCACCACCAAAACCATCGAGCAGTTTTTCGACCCCGAAAAACAGATGTTCCTGCCCGACCGCTTCATCAAGGGCACCTGCCCCAAGTGCGGCGCCAAAGACCAGTACGGCGACAGCTGCGAAAGCTGCGGCGCGGTGTACGCCCCCACCGAGCTGAAAGACCCGTACTCGGCGCTGTCCGGTGCCACGCCGGTGATGAAGCGTTCAGAGCACCACTTCTTTGCGCTGAGCGACCCGCGCTGCGCCCAGTTCCTGCAAGACTGGACCCACACCCCCGGCCACCTGCAACCCGAGGTGCTGAACAAAATCAAAGAGTGGTTTGCCAAAGATGAGCAGGGCAACGGCGGCCTGGGCGACTGGGACATTTCCCGCGACGCACCCTACTTCGGCATTGAAATTCCCGATGCGCCGGGCAAATACTTCTACGTGTGGCTGGACGCGCCCATTGGCTACCTGGCGTCGTTGAAGAATTATTTCGACAAAACCGGGCGCGACTTTGCGGCCTTCATGGCCGACCCCGCCACCGAGCAGGTGCACTTCATCGGCAAAGACATCACTTACTTCCACACCCTGTTCTGGCCCGCCATGCTGCATTTCAGCGGCCGCAAAACACCCAACGCGGTGTTTGTGCACGGTTTCCTGACCGTGAACAACGGTGAAAAAATGAGCAAGAGCCGGGGCACGGGCCTGGACCCACTGAAATACCTCGGCCTGGGCATGAACCCCGAGTGGCTGCGTTACTACATTGCCGCCAAGCTCAACGGCAAGAACGAAGACATCGACTTCAACCCCGCCGACTTCATGGCGCGCGTCAACAGCGATCTGGTGGGCAAATTCATCAACATCGCCAGCCGCAGCGCGGGCTTCATCAGCAAACGCTTTGGCGGGCAACTGGGGGCCATGTCGGCCGACGGCCAGGCGCTGTGGGCCAAATTGGCAGCCGAAAGCGCCACCATCGCCAGCCACTACGAGGTGCGCGACACCGCCCGCGCCTTGCGCGACATCATGCTGCTGGCCGACGCGGTGAACGCCTATGTCGACCAGAACAAGCCTTGGGAACTGGCCAAACAAGAAGGCCAGGACACCCGCCTGCAAGACGTGTGCACCACCTGCCTGCAAGCCTTCCGCCTGCTCAGCCTTTACCTGAAGCCCGTGCTGCCCGCGCTGGCCGCCCAGGTGGAAGGCTTTTTGCAGGTGCCCGCCCTGTCGTTTGCCGACGCGGCCCAGCCCCTGCCCCCCGGCCACACCATCGCCGCCTACCAACACCTGATGCAGCGCGTGGACATCAAGCAACTTGACATGCTTTTTGAGGCTCCAGCGCAATCTGCACCTGTGGTTGCAGCTGCTGAAAAACAATTCCCGGGTGGCGAAGAAATCGCCCCCACCATTTCCATTGACGACTTTGCCAAGGTGGACCTGCGCATCGCCAAAATCGTCAATTGCGAGCGGGTGGAAGGCAGCACCAAGCTGCTGCGCCTGACGCTGGACGTGGGCGAAACCGACGAGGCGGGCCAGCCCAAAACCCGCAACGTGTTTTCGGGCATTGCCAGCGTGTACGCCCCCGAGCAACTGGTGGGCCAGCTCACGGTGATGGTGGCCAACCTGGCGCCGCGCAAAATGAAATTCGGCCTGAGCGAAGGCATGGTGCTGGCCGCCAGCCACGCCGATGAAAAAGCCCAGCCCGGCATCCACGTGCTGACCCCCTGGCCCGGCGCCACGCCAGGCATGCGCATCCACTGACCGCACAGCCCAAGCCCACGCAAAAGCACGCCATGTTTGCCCCCATCCGAGGTTTCACCAGCGTGCACCGCACGCCCCAGGCCGACCTGAAGCTGGGCACGGTGCTGGCGTTTGTGGCCGGGGCGGCCAACGCGGGTGGGTTTCTGGCGGTGGGGCAATACACCTCGCACATGACGGGCATGCTCTCGTCGGTGGCCGACAACCTGGTGCTGGGCCAGTTCACCCTGGCCGTGGCAGGGGTGGGGGCCTTGCTGGCTTTTTTGTTGGGGGCCATGACCACCGCCTGGCTGGTGAACTGGGGCTTGCGCCGGCAATTGCGCAGCGCCTACGGCCTGCCCCTGCTGCTGGAAGCCCTGGCCTTGCTGGTGTTCGGGCTGTTCGGTGCCGCCATCGGGCTGGTGACGCACGTGTTTGTGCCGCTGACCGCGGTGCTGCTGTGTTTCATCATGGGGCTGCAAAACGCGGTCATCACCAAAATCTCCAACGCCACCATCCGCACCACCCACGTCACCGGGCTGGTGACCGACCTGGGGATTGAGCTGGGCAAGCTGCTCTACCTCAACCGCCTGCACGGCCCCCAACCCGTGCGGGCCAACCGCCAGCGCCTGCGCGTGCACGGCCAGCTGGTGGCCAGCTTTCTGGTGGGCGGGCTGGTGGGCGCGCTGGGCTTCAAACACCTGGGCTACATCAGCACCGTGCCGCTGGCCGCGCTGCTGCTGCTGCTGGTGCTGCGACCCGCGCTGGACGACTGGCAGCGTCTGCACCCCAGCTGAACGCTGGCCGCCCGACCCGCGCGGCGCTACCATGCGCCCATGCTGCCCGGCCTCCCCCCCCTTGCCCCTTTTCGCCCCCGCCTGCTGGCCGATCTGAAGGGCTACACCCGCGCCAAGTTCACCCATGACCTGGGGGCCGGAGCCACCGTGGGCATCGTGGCACTGCCATTGGCCATGGCGTTTGCCATCGCCAGCGGGCTCAAGCCCGAAGCCGGGTTGTGGACCGCCATCATCGCGGGTTTTCTGATTTCGGCGCTGGGCGGCTCGTCGGTGCAGATTGGCGGGCCTGCGGGGGCGTTCATCGTCATCGTGTACGGCATCGTCGAGCGTTATGGCGTGGCCAACCTGCTCATTGCCACGGCCAGCGCGGGAGTGCTGCTGTTTTTGCTGGGGTGCTTCAAGCTGGGGTCGCTGGTGCGCTACGTGCCGGTGAGTGTGGTAATTGGTTTCACCAACGGCATTGCGGTGCTGATCGCGCTGTCTCAGGTGCGCGACTGGCTGGGCCTGTCGATTGGCAAAATGCCTGGCGATTTTTTCAGCCAGATCAAGGTGCTGGCCCAGGCCATGGGCAGCTTCAACCCCTACGCCTGCGCCTTGGGCGTGGCCTGTGTGGTGGGCCTGTTTGCCTGGCCGCGCCTGTGGGGCGTGGACTCGGCCTTTCGCAAGCGGCTGGACGGTTTGGGCACCCTGAGCGCGCTGAAAGAAACCTCGCGCATGCCCGCCCCGGTGGTGGCGCTGGTGACCCTGTCGTTGCTGGCCTGGGCACTGGGCCTGCCGGTGGAGACCATCGGCTCGCGCTTCGGGGGCATTCCACAGGGCGTACCCGCTTTCCAGTTGCCCGCATTCAGCTGGGAAACCGCCAAGCAACTCGTCACCCCCACGCTGACCATTGCACTGCTGGGCGCCATCGAATCGCTGCTGTGCGCCCGTGTGGCCGACCAGTTGTCCGAGTTCCCGAAGCACGACCCCAACCAAGAGTTGATGGCCCAGGGCGCGGCCAATTTTGTGGTGCCATTTTTCG
Organism: uncultured Hydrogenophaga sp.; assembly: GCA_964342395.1. Taxonomy (GTDB): domain Bacteria; phylum Pseudomonadota; class Gammaproteobacteria; order Burkholderiales; family Burkholderiaceae_C; genus UBA2334. Next base: position 7,762 of record CAYFFJ010000032.1, on the reverse strand, counting down.
GGGGCATGCCCGCCACCGGCACCATCGCCCGCACGGTGACCAACATCCGCTCGGGCGCAGTGTCGCCCGTGGCGGGCTTGGTGCACGCACTCACCCTGGCGGTGGTGGTGCTGGTGGCGGCGCCGCTGGCCGCCCACATACCGCTGGCGGTGCTGGCCGGCGTGCTGCTGTTTGTGGCCTGGAACATGGGCGAGTGGCGCGAATTTGGCCGCCTGCGCCACTACTCCAGCCACTACCGGTTGATGCTGCTGTCCACCTTTTTCGTGACCATCGTGTTTGACCTGACCGTGGCCGTCGAGCTGGGTCTGGTGCTGGCCGTGGTGCTGTTTGTGCGGCGGCAAAGCGACATTTTTTCAGCCACCGAAACCCAGCGCACCGACGCCGAACTGCACTTTCGGCTGTACGGTTCGCTGTTTTTCGGGGCGGTGGGCAAGATCGATGTGCTGGTGGCTGCCGTGCAGGCCGCCCCTGCGGGCACCCAGGTGGTGCTGGACCTGTCCATGCTGGTGAGCCTGGACACCACTGGCCTGGACGCGCTGGAGCAATTGCTCAAGGCTGTTGAGAAAAAAGGCGGCACCCTCAGCGCCGTGGGTGCGCAACCCCACCCCCTGTCGTTGATGCAGCGCAGTGGGTTTGCACAGCGTTTGCACCGCGTGGCTTGACCCGGCCCGTAAAATCGCGGCTTTTGCTTTTCAGCGAGTGTCCACACCATGGGTTTTTTTGCACGTCCCCACTACACCTCGGAAGCCACGGATTTCATTGAAGGCCTGAAAACCGCCAACCCCGCACTGGAAGCCGCCCAGCGCCAGGGCCGCAACCTGCTGTGGGACAAGCAGGTGAACCGCGACGAGCAAAAAGACATGCACGCCGGCCAAGTGGCCCAAAAGCCCTACCCCTACCAAACCGAACCCACCGGGCACTGAACAGCGCCCCGCAGGCCCCCATGAACACCACCGGCGACGAAGCCCTGCTGGGCACCGCCGAGCTGCCCCCCGCTCCCACGGCGGTACCCGGCACGCCCGACGTGGTGGATGCGGTGGCCTTGGCCCGTCTCTATGGCGAGCCGCTGTTTGCGCTGCCCCACGACCTGTACATCCCGCCCGATGCGCTTCGGGTGTTTCTGGAGGCCTTTGAAGGCCCCTTGGATTTGCTGCTGTACCTGATACGCAAGCAAAACTTCAACATCCTCGACATCCCCATGGCCGCCGTCACCCGGCAGTACCTGAGCTATGTGGACGAAATCCGGGTGGCCAACCTTGAGTTGGCCGCCGAATACCTGCTGATGGCAGCCATGCTGATTGAAATCAAATCGCGCATGCTGCTGCCCCCCAAGCCCCAGGCCCCGGGCCTTGAGCCCGAAGACCCCCGCGCCGAGCTGGTGCGCCGCCTGCTGGAATACGAACAGATCAAGCTGGCCGCCCACCACCTGGGCGAATTGCCCCAGCATGGCCGCGATTTCTGGCGCGCCCAGGTGCACATCGAACAATCGCTGCAACCCCGCTTCCCCGACGTGTGCGCGGCCGACCTGCAACAGGCGTGGACCGACATCCTGCGCCGGGCCAAGCTGGTGCAGCACCACCACATCAGCCGTGAAGAACTCTCGGTGCGTGAACACATGGGCCTGGTGCTGCGCCAGCTGCGCGGCCAGCGCTTTGTGGAGTTTGGCGAGTTGTTCGACCCCCGCCGTGGCGTGCCCGTGCTGGTGGTGACCTTCATCGCCATGCTGGAGCTGGCCAAAGAAACCCTGATCGAGCTGACCCAAGCCGAAGCCTTTGCCCCCATTTACGTGCGGCTGGCCTATATTCCCAATTGATACCGTGAACACCACCCAACACTTTGACGTCGTCATTGTCGGCAGCGGCCTGGCCGGGCTGACCGCCGCGCTGCAACTCGCCCCCACCCACCGCGTGGCGGTGCTCACCAAACTCGAACTGCGCGACGGTGCCAGCGCCTGGGCCCAAGGCGGCATTGCCGCCGTGATGGACCAGGGCGACACCTTCGACAACCACGTGAACGACACCCTGGTGGCCGGTGCCGGGCTGTGCGACCTGGAAGCCACCCAAAGGGTGGTGGAGCACGCCCCAGAGGCCATTCACTGGCTGCAAAGCCTGGGCGTGCCGTTTTCCACCGAAGACGGCAGCACCGACGGCACCTTGCACCTCACCCGCGAAGGCGGGCACAGCCACCGCCGCATCGTGCACGCCACCGATGCCACGGGCGCCGCCGTGCAGGCCACGCTGATCGAGCGGGTGAAAGCCACGCCCAATGTGACCGTGTTCGAGCACCACATACTGGTCGACCTCATCACCGACCGCCGCACCGCCAGCGGTATGCCCCGCCCCGGCCAGCCCGTGCGTTGCCAGGGCGTGTACGCACTGGATGAAGCGCGCGACGAGGTGGTCACCTTCAACGCCCCCCACACCATTCTGGCCACGGGCGGCGCGGGCAAGGTCTACCTCTACACCACCAACCCCGACACTGCCACCGGCGACGGCATCGCTGCCGCCTGGCGCGCCGGGTGCCGGGTGGCCAACATGGAGTTCATCCAGTTCCACCCCACCTGCCTGTACCACCCACACGCCAAAAGCTACCTCATCACCGAAGCCGTGCGCGGCGAAGGCGGCAAGCTGCTGTTGCCCCCAGAGGCTGGAGGCACCCGATTCATGCCCCAGCACGACCCGCGCGAAGAGCTGGCCCCGCGCGACGTGGTGGCCCGTGCCATTGACTTCGAAATGAAGAAACACGGCGTGGACTGCGTGTACCTCGACATCAGCCACAAAAGCCCCGAGTTTCTGGAAGCGCACTTTCCCAACATCAAGGCCCGCTGCGCCGAGCTGGGCATCGACATCTCGCGCCAGCCCATTCCCGTGGTGCCCGCCGCGCACTACACCTGCGGCGGCGTGGTCACCGACCTGGACGGGCGCACCGACATCGCGGGCCTGTACGCCGTGGGCGAAACCACCTGCACCGGCCTGCACGGCGCCAACCGGCTGGCCAGCAATTCGCTGTTGGAATGCATGGTGTTTGCATCGGCCACGGTCAAGGCCATTGCCACGGCCCCGGTGGTGGCCCCGGTGGCATTGCCCGCCTGGGACGACAGCCGCGTGACCGATGCCGACGAGCTGGTGGTGGTGCAACACAACTGGCACGAGCTGCGCCGCTTCATGTGGGACTACGTGGGCATAGTTCGCACCACAAAACGGCTGGAACGCGCAGCACACCGCATTTCTTTGCTACAAAAAGAAATCCACGAGTTCTACGCCCGCTTCCACGTCACGCGCGACTTGCTGGAGCTGCGCAACCTGGTGCAGGTGGCCGACCTGATCGTCATGTCGGCCCTGATGCGACGCGAAAGCCGGGGCCTGCATTTCAGCCGCGACTTCCCCGACATGGACCCTGTGGCCAAGCCCACCGTGCTGGCCCCTCCGCCGCGCTGAGGCCACACGCATGACTTACAGCGTCAAGGAAATTTTCTACACCCTGCAAGGCGAAGGGGGCCAGGCCGGCATGCCTGCCGTGTTTTGCCGCATGGCCGGGTGCAACCTCTGGAGCGGCCGCGAAACCGACCGCGCGCAGGCCACTTGCCGGTTTTGCGACACCGACTTCGTGGGCACCGATGGCACGCTGGGCGGCAAATACGCCAGCGCCGCCGCCCTGGCCGAACAGGTGGCCGCGCTGTGGCCCACCCACGACACCGAGCACCGCCTGGTGGTGCTGACCGGGGGCGAACCGCTGTTGCAGGTGGACACCGCGCTGATCGACGCGCTGCACGCCCAGCGCTTTCGCATTGCCATGGAAACCAACGGCAGCCTGCCCGCACCGCCCGGCATCGACTGGCTGTGCGTCAGCCCCAAAGCGGGGGCCGACTGGGTGCAGCACACCGGCCAAGAGCTCAAAGTGGTGTGGCCCCAAACCGGGCTGGACCTGGACGTGCTGGCCAGCACCGGACACTTCACACACCGTTTTTTGCAGCCGCTGGACCCCAGCGCATTGCCACGCCAGCCCACCGGACTGGGCCCTGCCCAAAGCCCGATGGAGCTGTGCATTGCGCACTGCCTGCAAGACCCCCGCTGGCGTTTGAGCCTGCAAACCCACAAGGTCAGCGGCATCCGCTGACGCCACCGCCATGTCCCACACCGCCGCACCACGCCCCCAACCCACGATGACGGTCAGTCAGCGGTTTTTCTTCGATGCCGCGCACACCCTGCAACGCGCCATCGAGGCCGAAGGCAGCCGCCGCATCCACGGCCACACTTACCACGCCGAGGTGAGCCTGACAGGGCCCTTGCACCCTGACAACGGCATGGTCATCGACCTGGGCTTTTTGCGCCAACGCCTGCAATCCGTGCGCGACCTACTCGACCACCACCTGCTGGACGAGGTGCCCGGACTGGGCAAACCCACGCTGGAAAACCTCTGCCTGTTCATTGCCCGCGCCCTGGCCGACATGCAACCCCCCCCCAGCCGCGTGCGGGTGTGGCGCGAGGCGCTGGGCGACGGCTGCACACTGGACTGCTGAGCCGCCCTGGGCGCAGCACCACGCTGTGGCGGCATCAGGAGGTGCTGCTGCCGTGCCCCAACCGTGCACCCGAGCCCAGGTTGAACACGCTGACGGCTTGCACCAACGATTGCGCCTGTTGTTTCAAACTGGCGGCGGCGGCGGCACTTTCCTCGACCAGCGCGGCATTTTGCTGGGTGACGTGGTCCAGCTGTGACACGGCGTTGCCCACGGCCTCCACACCCGAGCTTTGTTCCTCGCTGGCCCCGGCGATTTCCCCCATGATCGTCGTCACCCGTTCAACGGCCTGAACGATTTCTTGCATGGTGGCCCCGGCTTTGTCTGCCAGCGCCGTGCCCTGCCCCACGCGGTTCACACTGGTGGAGATGAGGTCTTTGATCTCCTTGGCCGCTTGGGCACTGCGCTGCGCCAAAGTCCTCACCTCGCCAGCCACCACCGCAAAACCGCGCCCCGTTTCTCCGGCGCGCGCAGCTTCCACGGCGGCATTGAGCGCCAGGATATTGGTTTGAAAAGCAATGTCGTCAATCACCGTGATGATGTCAGCGATCTTGCGGGAGGCATCGTCAATGCCCTTCATCGTTTGCACCATCTGGTGAACCACCTCACCCCCCCGCAAAGCCACATCGGACGCTTGTTGGGCCAGCGTGTCGGCATTGCGTGCGCTGACCGCGTTTTGCCTGACCGTGGACCCCAACTGCTCCATGGTGGCGGCCGTTTCTTCCAGCGAAGACGCTTGCTCTTCGGTGCGTTGGCTGAGGTCGGCGTTACCGGTGGCAATTTGGTCCGACCCGTTGGCAATCGAATCGCTGGCTCCCCGCACCGTGCCCACAATGCCGGTGAGGTTGCGCGTCATGGTGCCCATGGCACGCAGCAACACGCCCAGTTCGTCGCCCCGGTCGCTGTGGACGCTGACCGTCAAATCGCCGTCGGCCACACGCTGCGCCACCCCCAAGGCGTGGTTCAAGGGCGCCGTGATGGAGCGGATGATCCCAAACGCCAACCCCACTCCGCTGATCACCACCACCAGGGCCACCACGGCGAACACCCACAAAACGCTGTTGTAGGCGGCTTCAGCGCTTTCGCGAGAGGCGTGCGCGCCTTCGTCGTTCAGGGCCACCAGCTTGAGCAAGGTGGCCGATGAACGGTTGAACAACTTCAACGACTCGCCTTCCAGCAACGCCTTGGCTTGGTCTTTCTGGTCCAGGTATTGTTCCCGCGACAAACCCACCACTTGGTCATTCAGCTTCAGGTACCTGGCCCAATCGGCCTGGAATTGGTCCCACAGCGCTTTTTCTTCAGGGCTGCTGATGAGCTTGACGTAAGTGTCTCGGTTTCGGTTGAATTCGATCCGCACATCGGACATCTCGCTTTCAATCCGCTTCATTTGCACGTCATCGGTGTTGAGCACGTGCACCACCGTCGCCAGCCTGAAATCACTGACGTTGGTGTTCATTTTGTTGACCACTTCCACACTGGGCAACCAGTGGTCGGACAAATCGACGCTGGCCTGGCGAAGGCTTTTCATTTCACCCAGCACCACACCAACCAACACAAACACCAGAAACACCTGCACGCCAAAAGCCATGGAGAGCCGAGCGGAAATTCGAAGGTTTGAGATGTTCATGACGTTGCCTCTGTTGGAATTCTTCTCAAGCGCACAGACTAAGCGGCGGTCCGTCGGCTCGGGCTAGGGAATACCAGTACGCATCCCGCACCATCACCCCGGAAAACCTGGCGCTTTCGCTTCGACGGATAGGCGAATGGCAGGCGCAGGTGCGCCAGATCCACCTCGAATCGCATTTGACTCAAATGGCCGTCCTCACCCCCGATCACGTGGCGGCCTACATGAAATTGCGCGGGTACGGCAACGCGGCAAACACCTCCCACCACTCGACCCACTGACTCGAACGCCCGGCCCACCGCTTCAACCTCCGCTTTGGACACCACCGCCCATCCCGCATACAATCCGCCCCGCTCCGGGGTGCAGCCCGCCGTGTGTGTCCACCACACCTGGCGACGTTGCTGAGATGGACAGCCCAAACCCGTGAACTTGAATCGGTTCGTACCGACGTAAGAAGAGCCAGACAGACCCGGCACCGCCCCAGCGGGGCCATGCCCCCTCAAACGGGCACCCGGTCTGTCCATCCTTTCGGAGCACCCCCCTTGCCCACCCGAAAAGGATGCCCCGATGAACGCCCCCGACAAATTTGCACAGCTGCTCACCCTCACGCGTGAGCCCTTTCCGGCCTCGACCAAAGTGCACGAAGCGGGGCGCTTGCACCCGCAACTGAAGGTGCCCATGCGCGAGGTGCGCCTGACCAACGGCGAAACCGCGTGCCTGTACGACACCAGCGGCCCCTACACCGACCCGCAGGCCGCCATCGACGTGCGCCGCGGCCTGCCCGACCTGCGCGGCCCCTGGCTGGACACCCGAGCCGACACCGAGCCCTACACAGGCCGTGACGCGCTGGCCCTGGACGACGGCCACCGCCGAGATGGCAACGCCGCCGACCCCGAGGTGCAACGCATCGCCGCCCTGCGCGCCGAGGCCGCCGCGCTGCAACGCCAGCCCCGCCGGGCCAAGGCCGGTGGCAACGTGACCCAGATGCACTACGCCCGAAAAGGCATCGTCACCCCCGAGATGGAGTACGTGGCCATCCGCGAAAACAGCCGCACCGCCTGGGCCGAGCAATACCTGGCCGACCCCGAGCGCGCCCAGCGCCTGCAGGGCAACCCCATGGGCGCGGTGATGCCCCGCGTCATCACGCCTGAGTTCGTGCGCGACGAGGTGGCCCGTGGCCGCGCCATCATCCCGGCCAACATCAACCACCCCGAGGTGGAGCCCATGGCCATTGGGCGCAACTTCCGCGTCAAGATCAACGCCAACATCGGCAACTCGGCCGTCACTTCCAGCATCGAAGAAGAAGTGGAAAAACTGGTCTGGGCCATCCGCTGGGGTGCCGACAACGTGATGGATCTGTCCACCGGCAAAAACATCCACACCACGCGCGACTGGATCATCCGCAACAGCCCCGTGCCCATCGGCACCGTGCCCATTTACCAGGCGCTGGAAAAAGTGGGCGGCGTGGCCGAAGACCTGACCTGGGAAATCTTCCGCGACACGCTGATCGAGCAGGCCGAGCAGGGCGTCGACTACTTCACCATCCACGCCGGCGTGCTGTTGCGCTATGTGCCGATGACCGCCAACCGCATGACCGGCATCGTCTCGCGCGGCGGCTCGAA
>CAYFFJ010000031.1:0-30410 GCA_964342395.1 uncultured Hydrogenophaga sp. | reverse complement strand
ATGCTCCTTGTTGACATGCTATGCCTCACACACAAAATTTCTGACAGGCTCAGCGGCACACCGCAAGCTTGCCGCACCCCGCTTTTTTGCAAACCCCCGGCACCATCACCGCACCCCCACACAAGGTGCCCCATGAGCCTGCTGCTACTCGACCGCGCCCAGCTTGACGTGAAAGCCGAGGGCGACACCCTCGCCCTCTATGAAGCCGGTGCCCGCCGGGGCACCGTTCCCATCAAGCTCATTGAGCGTTGCGTGGTGCACGGCGCACAAACCACCCTGACCAGCGGCGTGCTGCTCAAACTGGCCGAAGCCGGTGTGACCACCGTTTTCATGAGCCCCCGCCAAACCCGTCGCGTGGCCCTGGTGCTAGGCCCCCACCACAACGATGCCGCCGTGCGACTGGCCCAAGCCCACCGCGTGATGGACGACACCGCCTGTCGCCACTGGGCTCACAGCGTGGTGGTGGCCAAACTGCACCGCCAGCAACGCACCCTGCAACACCTGCTGCGCCAGCGCCCCGACGCCCGTAAACCCCTATGGGACGCCCTGCAAACCCTGCACCCCATGCTGGCCCACCTGCGCCAAACCGACACGGCACCCTTGCACCTAGACACACTGCGCGGCAAAGAAGGTGCCGCCGCCCGCGCCTACTTCAGCGGTCTGGCCGGTGTCATGCCGCCAGCCCTCGGGTTTGCCGGGCGCAACCGCCGCCCGCCGCGCGACCCGGTAAACGCCTGCCTCAGCCTGGGCTACACCCTGCTGCACGCCCAAGCCGTGGGGGCTTGCCAAACCGCCGGGCTCGACCCCCTTCTGGGCTTCTACCACCGCCCCGCCATAGGCCGTGAAAGCCTGGCCAGCGATTTGATCGAGCCCCTGCGCCCCGCCGTGGACCTGTGGGTGTGGGAACTGCTGCGCAACCGCAGCCTGCGCGAAGACCACTTCAGCACCCAAAACGACGCCTGCCTGCTGGGTAAGGCCGGGCGCGCCGTGTTTTACGCCACCTGGGAACGCAGCAGCCAACCCCTGCGCCGCTGGCTGCGCCTGCAAACCCGGCAACTGGCCCGCCAGCTGCGCACCCAAGGCCTGGCCTGGATCGACGCCGACCCCACCGACGACGAGGTGCCCACATGACCCTGGCTGCAGCGCCCACCGCCCGCCCCCTGTACCTCGGCCACGCTGGCGGCCACAAACGCGTGGCCCACACCACCGAGGCACTGGTCGTCACCAACACCCAGGGTCAAACCCTGCGCTACCCCCTGGCCCGCATCAGCCGCGTGGTCAGCAGCCCCGTGGTGGACTGGGCTGGCAGCGCCTTGGCCCTGTGCCTCAAACACGGCATCACCATCACCTGGGCCGATGCCAAAGGCCACACCCTGGGCAGCGCCAGCCCCACGCCCCCCAGCAGCGCCCACCCCGCCAACGCCCTGGCACTGTTGCTCGAAGAGCCCCACGGCCCCACCGCTTACGCTGACTGGTTGCGCAGCCGCCGCATGGCCGTGCTCACCCACTGGGGCAAAACCAGCCCTCACCCCATCAGCCCCGCCCATTGGGAAAACACCAAACGCGAGTGGGTTTACCTCAACCAGCTGGCCCCCCACCTGCCCCCCGCCCTGCTCCCCCATTGCCACGCCTGGGTGGTGGCCCAGTTGCACAGCAGCCATCTGCCCACCCAACTGCTCGACACCCACGCAGCCCCCGTGCCCCTGGCCCACGATCTGGCCCAAATGCTGTGGGCCCAAATGAACCTGTGCACCGGTCCCTTGGCCGACAACACCCACACCGAACGCGAACTGGTCGACCTGTTCGAGCGTTGGCACGCCCCCAACGGCGCAGCACTGCACCTGCACCTGGGCGCCCTGCTGCGCCTGGCCCAGCAACACCCCAACACCTGAGGCACAACCGCCATGTCACTGCACACCCCCGCCAGTTGGCTGATCACCTACGACATCAGCGACAAAAAACGCCTGCAACGCATCCACAAAACCCTGAAGAAAGAAGGCATACCAGTTCAATATTCAGTTTTTCACCTGCTGGCCAGCCAGGCACAACTGGGCAGCCTCATGGCCAAACTGGCCCACCTCATACACCCCCACGCCGACGACGTGCGCGCCTACCGCATACCCGCCACGCCCTGGCAAGCCACGCTGGGCCAGCCCATCATTCCGGAAGATGTGTGGCAAGACCCCGGCAACCCCTTCTTGCTGAAATAAGGCAACGCTGCCCACGCCCACGCGATGACCACCCGCCAACTGCACCTCGCCTGCTATGACGTGGCCTGCCCCCGCCGCCTCACCCGCGCCCTGAAACTTGCCCGCCGCTACGCCACTGGCGGACAAAAAAGCGTGCACGAACTGTTTTTGACCGAAGCCGAACGCGATGCCCTGGTACAAGACATGCGCCACCTGCTGGACCTGGGCACCGACCGCTTTTTGCTGCTGCGGCTCGACCCCCGCAGCCGCGTACACACCCTGGGCAAAGCCGTGCCACCAGCCGACCCCGAGTTCTTTTATGTGGCCTGAACGTGATGAGACAGATCAAAACAAATTGCCACCGAACGGTGCGCTACCATTCACCCCGGCACCAACAGCCCGGCCTTCCCCACCCAAGCTTGGGTTTACGGGAACCGCGACACACCGCCAACCCCAAGTCCAAGTGCTTGATTTCGCAAGGTTTTTCGGCCCATGCGGAATGAATCCCAGCCCTGAATTCAAAGGGATTAAGACTTGTCCGGCATGCGAGTGTCAAGTATTGATAATGAATGAATCCCAGCCCTGAATTCAAAGGGATTAAGACGACAATGCGCCCACAATGTCACGCAAGGCCGGGGAATGAATCCCAGCCCTGAATTCAAAGGGATTAAGACCGGACGGTGCGCGGGGCTTGCGCAGCTTTAACTGAATGAATCCCAGCCCTGAATTCAAAGGGATTAAGACGCTTGCGCAGCTTTAACTGCGCTATATGCTACAGAATGAATCCCAGCCCTGAATTCAAAGGGATTAAGACATCCCGGCTTTTCCCAGTTCCTCGATTATCGAGGGAATGAATCCCAGCCCTGAATTCAAAGGGATTAAGACTGTTTTTCTCGATTATTCTGAATTTTGAGCGTGAATGAATCCCAGCCCTGAATTCAAAGGGATTAAGACAACCGGCACTGCGGGGTCTACACCTCCGGGCGGGAATGAATCCCAGCCCTGAATTCAAAGGGATTAAGACGATGTCTCCCACGCTTAAGGCGTGAACCGTCCGGGAATGAATCCCAGCCCTGAATTCAAAGGGATTAAGACACAAAGGTGGTGGCGGCGGTGGTGGCTGTGTTGAGAATGAATCCCAGCCCTGAATTCAAAGGGATTAAGACGCGACAATCGCGGCCTTGTTAACGCCGACGTGGAATGAATCCCAGCCCTGAATTCAAAGGGATTAAGACATTGGCCTGCCATTGCGTTCAATCAGTTCTGATGAATGAATCCCAGCCCTGAATTCAAAGGGATTAAGACCCTTTCAGAGTTTCGATTTCCGCTGCACGCTCGGAATAAATCCCAGCCGTGAATTCAAAGGGATTAAGACGGTTACGTTCGTCTTAGCATCCCTCACACACACTGAATGAATCCCAGACCTGAATTCAAAGGGATTAAGACGCAGCCGGTAGACGTGGAGATCCCAATCATCTCGCGAATGAATCCCAGCCCTGAATTCAAAGGGATTGAAGGTCACCAGCACGCTGGCGCGGCGTTGATAGCGCTGATGCACCAGCGTCTGCAGCAACTCCGCCGCAGCCTCTGAAACGCGCTTGGCCAGGAACAGATCGTCCAGCACCAGCAGATCGGCCGCCAGCATGCGCTGCAGTAGCAGTTCGCGCTCGCGCGCACCGGCCAAGGCATAGCCGGCCAAGTCACTATTGGCTTCGACGTAGGCCACCTTCAGTCCTTGCTGCACGGCGCGATACGCCACTGCCTTGGCCACGTGGCTCTTGCCGGTGCCGGGCTTGCCGATCAGAAGCGCATTGGCGCCTTCGCTGACGAACTTCAGAGTGTGTAGCTCGAAGCAAGCCGTGCGCGTCCACCAGGTCCTGGTAGATCGCCATGGCGTTGCGCTTCAGGCGCAACTGCTCACCGATGAACTCCCGCCAGGGCTCGCACGCCGAAGTGTGAGCCGGTGGCCGGGGTGGGGGAATTTGGGTGGCCGTCCGGGAGTTGGTGGAATTGCCGTGCAGCAAGACATCATCTACCGATTGACAATCGTTTGTTCAAGCACGCCTATTTTCCCGTCAATCGCAGACAGGCAAGTCGGCAAGCTTGCCGCCACTGACAAATTCAGCATGTAACTGCACCATTCGTGCATGACCTGCGCACTCACTCCAAATTCCACGTTTGACTCATTGCTCGACCTTCTCACGGCCGTGTTTTTTCGGTCAATGTAGGCGGTTTCAACTGCGCAGGCATTGAGTACACCGCATGTACTGGTGCATTCAACCCGTGACTTGGTCACTTTTTACATAGATTGATCACATGAATCTTTCGAATGGCATGATTTTTTTGACTCTTTTCGCCTGCCTCGCACTGACAGCTTGTAGTGATGATGAGCCCGACTTGGAGAGCTGCGCCACCATCGCTGGCAAAACCACCTGTTGCCGCACTTACTGCAACACCGCTTCAACCAAATGCAGCACCAGTTGCAGCTGAAAAAGGAGAAACAGATGCAGAAATTGAACAAATTGTTGTGGATTTCACCTTTGCTGTTGATTGGACAATTCGCAGTGGCCACCGAAACACCTTTACTGTGTGAACCTTTGACAACCAGCAGCACACGGCTTGCAAGTGATACCCAAACGATCAACCTGATGTGTGAACGCGCCGCCAGGGTAGATGCTATGGAAGCCGCGATGTATGGCCTGCAACGCCAGCTTGCGCGTCAAGTCCCAACTGGCCAAGACTCTGCACGGCTGGCGCAAGTAGTGGCTCTTCACGGACTGAAAACCGAATGCCTGAGGCAGGTGGAACAACTCAAGTTGTTACTTGAAAAACCGACCTTGCGTCTGGCGCCCACAGAACAGGTGCTGGCACAGTGCCCTGCACCTTGACAGAAGCCCTAGCTGAAGTGACGCCAGCGCACGGCTGTTGCGCCGATCCTGGGCTCAATCCTGGTCAGGGCCACCACGCCATGAAAGCGCGGTCCTTTGCGGCTGCAGGGTATAGCCACCCATGCCCATGGTGGCGTTTTTGCCCACATGCAGCCATTGGCCCAACCACAGCCAAGGCCAAATGGCGGCCATGACGTCGGGCGTGCCATGCAGCGCCCATGTGCCCAGCACGCCCCCCAGGGTCATTTCTTGCTGTTGGCGGCTGCTGTAGCGCGTCCAATCAAACCAATGCAGTTGCCGACTGTCTGTCAGGGTTTGTACATGGGCCACAGCTGCGGGCACTTGCGCCCCCCATTGGGGTTGCTGGGCATGGAATTCAAGCACCAGTGCCACGCGCCTGGCCACAGCGGCCACCAGTGCACGGGGCGTGAGCTGGGCGGGGCGCAGGGGTTGACCCTGGTGTTGCAGGCGCAATGGGGTGTGGATGTGCAGTTGCAGGCTTGACAAGGCGGGCATGGCGGGCACGGTCAGGCTGGCGGGGTGTGCAGCAAGCACGGGTTGCTGGTGGTGCCAAATGGGGTGTGCGGTGCCGTGGGCATCCACCCAGTCAACCTCCAACAAATCAGCAGGGCTTCGGCTTTTGGTCAGGCCTTGCGCCAGGGCGCGCTGCCACGCAAACACCACCAGAGCCAACTGGCCAATGGCCTCGCCCACCAACACTTGATGGAACACCAGTTCAGCCCCCTGCCCGAGGTCTGACGGGTGGCTCTGACCGAGCGCGGGCTGAGCGTTCAGCAGGCCCGCAGGGGGCAGAGGTGGTTCTACGACATATGCATTTGGTATAGCACTGAATACTTGCAGGTTGTGCGTTGAAGGCGGTAAAGACTCGAAAATTTGGGTGTAGGGGCATGTCGCCAGCAAGGGGCAACCGCTACAGGTGGGCTGGCGCGTCATGCAGGCCACGTTGCGCAGCGCGGCACCAAACTGCCCGCGCAACAGCGAGCCGGCGTAGTCGGGCAGGCGCACGCCTTGACGCAGGCGGGCGGTGAAACGGTAGCGGGCAATGGGGAGGGTGCTCATGGCTGGCGAGCACTGAACCATTGACGTTGGAGGGTGTTTTTCAGGTCGCGCAGTGCGTTGCCCGACGCAATGGCAATGTGTGCGTCTTTAGCCCGTTGCTGGTTGGCGGGGCTTTTGGCAAATTCACCCCTGTAGTCAACAATCATGCCTTTGGTGCGCAGCCCGCCGAGTTTGAGCAGCGACTCCATTTTGTACAGGGCTTCGGTGGCTTTGCTGTCTTCGCCAGTGCCTGGCTGGGCCAGGTTGGCGGTTTTGCATTCGATGATGTGAAGGGTATTGCGGTACAGAAAAGCCACGTCCAGTTCGTTTTTGTCTTTGCCTTGGGTGCCCGCGCCGGTAAAGCCCACGCGCACGCCCAGTGCCACATCGGTCAGGCTGGGTTGCTGGGCTCGCAGGCTTTGCAGCACTTCAAACACGTGGGCCTCCAGCCAGCCGCCGTTGGCAAAAAACCGGGCTTCTTCGCTTTTGAAGATCAGGGCGTTGCCCTGCTGGCGCAGCAAGCCTGCGTCTTCAAACAGGGCAACGATGTCGCCCAGGGCACGGGAGTCTTGCTGGACCGGGGTGAGTTCGGCCCGCAGGTGGTTGTCACGGGCGGCGCGGGCCAACGCGTTGAGGGTGCCCAGGGCTCGGCCCGCAGTGGCCACGTGGTCAATCAGACGGGCGGTCAGGTCGCGCAGTTCGCGGGTGATCTGGAGTTGCTCTTGGGTGGTGACGGCATAGCCGTGGGCTTTGAGCAGTTCATGCACTTTGAGCTTGGCATGCAGTGGCTGGCTGGAGGCTTGTTGGCCTATGACCAGCACTTCATCGCTTTCCACGTTCACATAGAACACGGGCTTGTCGGCTGACCTGAACGCTTCCTGCGCGGCCACGGCCATGAGTTTGGTGCCGCCGGTGACGTTGAGGGCAATCTGCTCGCCCTCGTGTGCGCCGAGGTGGTTCAAAAAGGTGTCTGACAGGGCAGCGTAGTCGTAGGCGTTGGGCAGGTCGAGCAGCTCAACGGCCATGCCAGGGCATTTGGTTTGAATGACGGCGCGCAGGCTGTGGGCAGCGTCTTTCATTTGGGTGCTGCAGGCCAGCACCACACGTTTGGGCCGCCAGGCTTCGTCCAGCAAAGGCAGCAGGTTGGGCGTGGCCTGGGCTGACACCAGGCAGAGGTGGGTGTGGTAGGCGGGCATAAAAAAACGTGTCAGGGTGCGGGCTTGGCGGTGCAGGCAAACACGCGTTCGTCACAGTGTTTGAGCAGGGCTTCGCGTTCGGTGCTGGGCAAAAAGGCGTGCACAAAGCCCTGGCGGATGAGGGTCAGTGCTTCCCACTGGCTCAGGCCGCCGGGGGTCATGCGGGCGGCGGCCAGAAATTCGTCGGGCAAGGTGGTGCGGCTGATGCCGGGGTTGTCGGTGCACAGGGCAACGGCCAGGCCTGCATCCAGGAAAGTACGCAACGGATAGGCGGGCAAGCCCTGGGTGCCGGGGTGACCGGGGTCGGCAAAGCCCACCACTTCGCGGTTGGAGGTGGGGCACAACTCCAGGCACATGCCCCGGTCACGGAAGCGGGCGGCCAGTTCGGGGTGTTCGGCCAGCGTCAGACCGTGCCCAATGCGGTCGGCGTGCAGGTGGTAGCTGGCTTGCCAGATGTTGTGGGCGCTTTCGCCCTCACCCGCGTGGATGGTGAGGGGCAAACAGGCTTCAAACGCTGGCAAAAAACCGGGGGCCAACTGGGCGGGGTTGTGGGTGCCTTCGTCACCGGCCAGGTCAAGCCCCAGCAAGAAGCCCTTCAGCTGGGCATGGGCAGCCACAGCTTGCTGCACCACCGCGGGCAGACGGTCAAGCTGGCGGCGGTCGAGTATCCAGATGAAGCCGATGCGCAAGGGGGCCTGGCCGGGCGCAACCGCATGGGTGGCTTGCGTTTGGGCACCTGCTGCATGCAGGGCGTGCTGCAGCTCTGCCAGCCAGGCTGCGGGGTCGTGTGGGCGGTATTTGTGCGGGCTGCCGCGCAGCTCCAGGTAGGCCAGCCCTTCTTCGCGGGCTTGCTGCACCAGCGCACTGGCATAGGGAACCAAGGCTTTGGGGTGACTCAGCAGAGCGGAGCCACTGAGTTCGCCTGGGCGTTCGTAGGCCGCAAAGCCCTGAGGGTGGCGGGTTTTGAGGGCAATGCGTGGCGCGGTCACGCCCCACAGGTTGTGTTGCAACTGCGCGGCGCTGGCGTGCAGCAGCAAGGCTGCGCTCAATTCTGCACGGTGTGGACCTTGCAGCTGCTGTACCCAGGCCCACGGCCATTCATCATTCAATAGCAAACTATTGATTGAATTCAAGCGGCAAGGCATATTTTTATTATCAATATGTTGCCAAATGGCTTGCGCCACGGTGCGTTGTGCGTCAAGGCTGAGTGCGCCGCCGATGTGGCGGTGCAGGTCGGCTTTGGGCAAGGTTGTCAGCCATGGCTGGTGCGTGGGTGCCAGCGGTGTCTGGCGCAGGCGCTGGATGGTGGCGGGTGGCAGGCGGTACAGGCTGCGCCAGTTTTCATGACGCTCTTGCTGGGCAATGGCGGCCAGAAAGTTGCCCAGCAATTGGCTGCTGGCGCGTTGGCGTTGTTCGATGTCTTGGTGCAGGCTGTCGCCTTGGGCAGGGGCAGGCCAGGCGCAGGTGCCACCTGGCGCTGGTATGGGCAACGCAAAACGGGTGCTGCACACCACTTGGCCATCCAGCGGGATGTCGAGCAGCTCGTCGCGCTTACCGGTACTGGCCACCAGCGGCATGATGGCCTGCGCCAGCGCTGGCACCAATGGCTGCGCCAGCAAAACGGGCAAGGCTGCTGCGTGGTCGCCGCGCCCCAGCAGTTCGACTGGCAAGGGG
Organism: uncultured Hydrogenophaga sp.; assembly: GCA_964342395.1. GTDB lineage: Bacteria > Pseudomonadota > Gammaproteobacteria > Burkholderiales > Burkholderiaceae_C > UBA2334. The sequence continues at coordinate 21,404 of CAYFFJ010000031.1, read as the reverse complement.
TCTGGCCCCACCACGTGCAGGCACGCGGCGGCACCAAACAGGTTGCCAGCGGTTTGCATGTCAGCACTCATGGTTTTGCGCCCACCGGCCAAAGACAGCACCAGTTGCCCGCCGTTGGCTGTGCGCTCGGAGGCCAGCAAGGCCACGCGCAGCGTGAGTTCGCGAATGTGAGCGCATTCGGCCTGTGTGGCGAGCTGGTCGGTGCCTTGTGCCGTCCATATGCGCAGGGGCATGGGTGCCCCCAGATGCTGCCACCAGCTGTGCAGGGCGCTCAGGCTGGCCTGGGTTTGGCGGCCTTGGGTGGTACACACCCAGAGTTCGGTGGGTGTGCGCAGGTGGTGGCGCTGGCGCAGCGCATCGAGCTGCGGGCGCTGAGGATGGTGGGCGTACAAGTCGACCACGCCTGGCGCAAGCCAGCCCAGTACCTCGGGAATGACGGCCCAGCTGGCCCCCAGGGTGCACAGCAGGATGTTGGGGGCTTCATGGCATGACTTCATACGTTTGGGGACAACAGATGCTGCGCCACCAGGCGACTCCAAAGTTCAAACCGGGCATCGGTGGCAATGTGCGCCAGCGGCATGAAGCCCATGGGGTGCAGGGCTTCGCCTTCGGCGGGTTGCGGTGCCGTGGGGCCGCACCAGCGGGCCACAAACACCACGCCCAAGTGCACACGGCCGATGGCTGACAGGCCTTCATACACCAGCCCGTGCAGGCGCACATCGGCCAGGTGAACGGGGGCTGCATTCAACTCTTCGGCCAGCTCACGCAGCCAGGCGCAGCGCAGGGCGGCTTCGGGGTCAAACGGCTGAGTGGCATCAACCGCGTCGACATGGCCGCCCACGCCGCAGCTGTAGCACCCATCGACCCGAACATCGCCACCGGCGCGCTGGTAGCACCACACTTCGCCTGCTTCGTTGAATAGCACGCCGTAGGCCACGGGCTGAAGCAGGGTTTCGTCGTGCTCCACCTGAGCACGCTCGCGCCACTGGGGCGGGTGCATGAAGCCCAAGTCAGGCACCGACCAACAAGCGGCTTCGGGCAAGCTGGGGGCTTGGGTGCAGGGGATGGTAAGGATCATTGACGTGGGGCGAATGGCTATTTTCAGTGCGCTTCTGGCCTGATGCTGCGGATATCCAGCTTCAACGTGGCGGCCAATGCCAGCCAAGGGCGATCAGCGGTCAGCACAGCCGCGTTGAGCCTGGTGGCTGCGGCCAGGCACAGGCGATCGCCCAGACTCAGGCCCGCTGCGCGGGTGGCTGCACGCAACCGGCCCGCCAGCGCACCATCAGCAGCGGTGGTATCCACCACGTCATAGGCCAGTTCGGCCAGGATGGTTTGAATGGCATCTGTGCTGTGCCCCCTGTCCAGGGCTTTGGCAACGATTTCGGCCTGATTGGCGGCAGTGACCACGCACCGCGCGTTTTGCAACGCATCAGCCACAGTGTCTTGACCCGGCTCGCCTTGCAAAAAAGCCAGCACCGCTGAGGCATCCAGCACAAAAGAGAGCGTGCTCATTCGCGAGCAGCCTCGGCGCGACGCTCGGCAATCAGCTCGTCAACCACAGACGGTGCATCAGGCGGCACCACTTGCTGGAACATGGCTTGCGCCTTTCTGAGTTGCGCACGGCGGGTGGTGACCACCAGTTGATCGCCGTCCACCCGCCAGATGAGCTGATCACCCTCGCGCATATCAAGCTGGGCACGCATGGCAGCTGGGATGACCACCCTGCCACTGGAGAGTTGAGATTGGACTTTCATGGAAAATTATTGGCTAAATGTTAAAAATGCCATTTTATGAATTTTCAATAAATTTTGGCACCAATGGAGATGAATAGCATGAGGAGGGGCAGATGAATGCACCCTCATGTAACGACCGACCATCCGACGGTTCGTTATCAATCCCACGACGCTCGCTCTTGCTCCACATGGAGGTCAATTTCTTCTTTGGTACGCGAGCCGGGGGGAAGCTGTTTCAGGTACTCGATAAACGCTTTCAGGTCGCTGAAGCCGGGCACGTTTGCGCCTGTGGTCTGAGGCGTTTTGTGCACGGGGGTGGCATCAGCCTCGCCATCAGTCGGTTGGAGAGATGACTCCAAGTGTTGGCAATGGTCGGCTGGCACCGTGCCTTGCATGGGTGTAACGGCTTTCATGGTCGAGATTTACCAATGAATCAGATTGAACCGCTCACTGACCACGCAGGGCAGCAAACTTCAGCTTCTTGCGCTGCTCTTTGGGCTCCCATGGGGCAATCACTTTGGGCAACCAAGCTTCCAGCATGTCGGCCAGAGCGGCTTTATCTGCGGCTGACCAGTCAGGGCTTTCAAGGGCGGTTTTGGTCAGCGCAGCCGCGTCTTTGTACAGGCCAGGTTTGTTGGCATCAGGGGCTTGTTTTTTGAAATTGCCATGCGGTGGTAGCTTTTTGGTGAGGTCTTCGCATACCTGCCGCAGAGTTTCCACCTGCTGCGCATGGGGCGACATTTGAAGCAAAGCCTGGGCGCGTTGCTCGGCTGCCAGTCGCTCGGCCTCGGCGGCGGCGGCGCGTTGGGCTGCTTCGGCTGCTTGCTGTGCTCTTTGCACGATGGCTGCTTGCCGTTCGGCCTGCAATGCGGCGCGTTTGACCGCCATGTTGGGGCGGCCTTGGGCTTGGGTGGTGCACCAGTTTTGCAGCGATTTGCAATCGGACGTGGGGTCAATTTCGACCACGGCCCAGCCGAAGGGAATGAGGTGCTTCTGGTCCGTTTCAAACTGAGCGGCCAGCCAGACGGTTTTGGTGGTGGACTCAAACGTGGGCTTTTCGCCTTTGGCCCCCATGATCTTGATGCTGGCCACGCCCTCCCCCGTCAGCGTTTTGTTGTCGGCACCGCCGTAGCGGCCCAGGCGGATGAGAAAGGCTTGGCCCGCTTTCAGCTTCTGGTCCAGCTCGCCCTGCGGGGCCAGCAAAGCATCAATGCCACGCTTCCAATCGGGATTGACCAAGCCACGCCCACCAAGCACGGCCAGTTCGCGTTGCAGGCGCTGGCGGTGGTAGGCGTTGGACTGGCGGGCCAGCGCGGGCAAATCCACCGCACCGTGGGCGTTGAGTAGGTTGCGTTGTGGGGTTAGGGGTTTGTTTTTGCCATCGGTGGCACCAACATGGGTCAGCAAGGCGGGCAGCGTGACACCGGCCTGGAACAACCGGTATTGGCCGTGCAACACGCAGTCTTTGCGGGCGGTCACGCCTTTGGGTGGTGCTTCGCCATCTTTAGGCATTCGCTTCTTGCGATTGACGGCAAACAGCACCTCACGCTCCGGCTCGCGGGTAGGCATGAGATCAGCCACTTTCAACAGGCGCAATGGACTGGTTTGGAAGTCACCGCCCAGCAAGGTGGTTTCCATACGGGTAGTGGACTTGGCCTCGCCGTTGTATTTGAACTCCACATCGCGTGGGTCACGCCCACCATTCAATTCATCCAACCAAGCCGTGCGCAGCGCACCTTTGAAGCTGGTGCCGGGAATGAAGGGCTGTTGCAGCGGCCCGGTGAACACATGGCGCTCAATTTCCAGTTGATTGAATACTGTACGCCCGCTGGACTCCCAGTTGGCGGCTTCGCCCAACCGCTTTTCATACTGGCTGGCCACGCCCTTGGCCACCGGCATCACCACATGGGCATGCGGCTTGAAGGCTGCTGCGTTGTCGCGAAAAAATTTTTGAATGCCCGCCAGCGATCCGCTTCTGGCGGCAGCACCCAGCTTGTTGCGCTGCAACTCGGTCAGCGCAGCGCGGCTGGGGTCAAAGCCGTACAGCAGGCCGTCTTCAATGACGTAGTTGGTGGGCTCGAAGTCTTCACCGCAGCCAATGTGGATGGGGGACAGCGGCGTGAGCGCCAGTGTGTGTGAAGATAAAAAGGCATTCATCGCTTTATCCCTGTTGCTTTCAAGCTATTTATTTTGAAGTTGACTGCTGCCCAACCACCGCACCAAACCCCAAGGGCACGGCAATGGGCACCACGGGGCAATAGCCCTGCTGCACGGTTTCGGGCATGGCCAGCGACACCGGAGCCGCCGCACCGCCCAGCCCTTGGCCCATGAAGGCGCAGGCCGGGTCAACCTGTTCGGGCCAGAACACACTGCCTGCCTTGGCCAGCAGCACGGGGCGCTTGAATGGCTGGCCGCTTTGCACGGCCACATCACCATGTCGCCCAAAGCGGGTGGTGACTTGCCAGTGGCTGCGCACCGGGCAAAACCCCAGCCCTTGCGGCGCACACGGCCCCAGCGTGAGGTAGGCGTTGGGCATCGAGCCACTGGCCGCGGGCCACACCACAGGCTCAGGCTGGCCCACCAGCTCGAACTTGCCCAGGCCGATGCTGGCATCGCGCCCATAGCCGCTTTGGCCCATGTGGGTGAAGGCAGCCTGGAGTTCGGCGGGGGAAATGCGCTGCTCATCCAGCACCACCACCACCACATCAAACAGGCTGTCGGGCACCAACCAGGTTTGGGCCACGGTGTAGGGGGCGAACATGCCCGTACCAGTGGTGCCGGTCTGGCGGTTGATGGTGTTGTGCGGCTGGGCACGGCTGGTGCTTTTGCCCACCTCGGCATCGCCCACCGCCAGTTGCTGCCATTTTGGTAGCTGCTCACGCACATCAGTAAAGCGCAACCAGCGCTTTTTCTTTAAAACTTTTCGGTCAGCGTTGCTGGGGTCTTTGGCCCACACGCCCGATGGCAGGCTGGGCAGGGGCACATGCCCGCTGGGCAGTGCGTCGGACACCACGGCAAACGGTTGACCCACGGTGTAGCCCTGCAACAGGGTGTTGAGCCGGTCATTGCCAAGCTGGTGGCGCAGCGTCCAGCACAACTGGCCAAACAGCGTGTCGCCCGCCAGCGGCGTGCCCAGCGCTGACAGGGGACGCAAGGTAAGACGAAAGGTTTGCATGGTTCGTGCGGTACGTCAGCTGGAGGACTTGGCAAAGGGCTGGACGGCATCGAAGCGGGCCTGGGCATCGACTCCATCAATTTGCAGGCCAACAAACTTCACCTTGCCGTAGCCGCGCGACCCGGAGCCGCCCACGCTGTCCAGCTCCAGCAACTTCAGACCTTGCAGCACGGTGGAAAGCAGTTCGTCGCCATCACCAGCCAGGCGTTTGACCGATAGGCGGAAGTCGAAGCGGGCACCAGCTGGCACCCGCTCGGTCTGGCGGGGGTGTTCCGCTACGCCGGAGATGCGGTTGATGCGGTTTTCGCTTTTGACCTCGGTCAGCATTTGGTTGTTTGCGCGCACCTCGTCTTCCCAAGCCTTTTGCAGGTTGCAGTCCCAGAAGGAGATGCGGGTGGGGCCGATGTCGGCCATTTGCTCTGCGCCCAGTTTGGCATCGCCGCTGATCCCAAAGAGTTGCAGGATGCGCTTGACTTCTGGCTGGGTGGCGGGAGATGCGCCTTCGTAGTCGCGCCAGCCAAGGGCTTCTTCTTTCACCGCACCGCTACGCCACTCCAGCAGGCTGCGCATCTTGCCTTTGAGGCTGGAGCCTGGGATGTAGGGGGCCTGAGTGTGGGGGTGACAGATGACGGGGTTGTCCACCCCGCCAATGCGCATTTCGCTATCGCCCGCGCCAATGCGCAAGCCGCTGACGAGTTCAAGCGTGGCGGTGAGGGTGGTGATAGCGGTGAGTTGGGGCTGAATTTGAGACATGACTCATTTCTCCTGGGCTTTGTAGAAACCCATGAAGGCTTCCATGAACAATTTGGCGTGCTTGAGGGTGGTGGCATCGCTGATTTCTTTGACAACGTGCGCAAACAACTGCTCGAAACACTCGTCCACATGCTCACGCCCTTTGGCATAGGCCACTTTGGCCACCAGCATCTGGATAAACGGCGCCACCTCGGTGTATTTGGCTTCCCGGTCTGCGGGGGTGCGCTCGGCATGCACTTTTTCAAACCACATCACCAGTTCGTCGTAGAACTTACGCAATTGGGTGGATTTGTTGACATCTTTTTTGTGCGCCTGGGCAGCCTGTGCCACTGTTGCGGCTTTCTCTTTCGCAATGTCCGAAAACAGGTTTTTAGGAATATCTTTCAACCGCACATCAGCAGTTGAAATGGTGATGCGTGGCGCTTCATCGCGCCGGTCTTGGTAGCCGCCTGAACGGCCTGGGTATCCGGTTGCCATGTGAATGTCCTCTCCTTAACGCTGACGGTAAAAATGATTGAAAAGCGGGATGCGGTAGCGCGTACCCAGCTCGTTGATGCCTTGCTCCCCCAAGGCGACAGAAATTTCTTTCTGTGCCTGGGCGCGCCGTTCGGGGTCTTTGATCTTGTCCACCACGTAGCGGCGAGTGCGGTAGGCAAAGCGGCTGCGCCACATGGCGTGCTCGGGGTTTTGGGGGTTGGTAGCCAGGTCAATCAGGTGCAGCAGGCCATAGACATAGCCGGTGGACAGCGAAAAATCGGCCCGCACACGCTCCAGTTGTTCTTGCGCTGCCTGCACTTTGGCCCACTCGTCGCCCCAGCGCACCCGTTGACCAAACACCACCACGGCGTTTTTGCGTTGCTTCTCATCCGCATGGCTACTGGCTTTGGCCTCGTCCAGTGCTTCCTCGGCCTGGGTGGCCAGGGTGTGCATGGGCAGGCCGGGTTTGGTCATGACCATGCCTGCCGAGAAGGTGATGGCTGGGTTGTGGGCCACGTAGGTTTTGAACTCTGCCGCCATGCGGGCGGCCAGCCGTTGGGTGCTGTGCCAGGGGCCAATCAGAAAGAAGTCGTCCCCGCCGGCAAACACGGTGTAGGTGTTGGAGAACTCTGCCGCACACAGCGCAGGCAGGTACACGGCAAAAAAGGCGTTCATCTGCCGCGATAGCGCGGCCATCTTGGCAAACGTAGGAGCCTGCAGCCCTTTTTGGAAGATGGTGCCCAGGTTGTCCACATCGCCCTTCAGGGTCATGAGGGCGACTTGGCCCACCCACTGGCGCTGGTCTGCCACGTCGTCAGATTGGGGCAAGCGGTCTTCGCACGCGATGTGGTTGAGGGTTTTGCCAGAGCCAAACCGCACGTCCTCAGCATTCACCTCGTCTTCAATGCCTTTGTATTTGGCTTGGGTCTGAATGTCCACGTTGGTGAACTGGGGCACGTAAGCATTGATGTAGCGCCGGGCGTAGCCGTGCCACAACGTACCGCCCAGCGAGTCGGGCAGGCTGAAGTCCCAGCAACGGGCCAACTGCCCGCCTTGGGCCAGGGGGCCAAACTTGCCGCTGGCGTCTTCGCTGCCGGTAAAGCCCACGGTGTAACCAAAAATGGGCACTTCCAGCGGTTTGACGCTGGGGCCGCTCGCCAGTGCATCGGCGCTGCGCAGCACCAGCAAGCGGTCTTGGCGTGACAAGCCTTTGCCTATGGCGATCTGGTCGCGTGACAGGGCCGCAGACCAGTGGCCCTGCCCGTCTTGCCGGTCGGCAGGCAAACGGTCGTTGTAAGCACACACACCGTGGGGGTAGGCCACATCGAACACGGCAGGCGCGGTGCCTGCCAGGTCAAAGCGGTGCAACTTGGCTTTTTCAAGGTCGGCAAACAGGCCGTCCATGAGAGTTTTGAAACGATGGCTGGGCTTCTTGTCCAGAAAATCGTTGCAACTGGCGGGTTTGGCAGCCAGTCCCAGCCCAGCCAGGCCAAAGCTGTGGGTCAGAAACCATTGGTTGATTTCTGTTTTGACTGCTTCAAGTGCCTCTTTCGCCGCCTGGGTGTTGGGCGCAACGATTAGGAACTTGCCCGCTGCGTTGGTGATTTGGCTGGTGGGTGGCAGTGCCAGCGCATCCAGCACCTTTAGCGCGGCGAGTTCAGTGAACAGCGACACCTGAAACGAGCGCCCACGCAGCAAGCGGGCCGCATCTTTTCGGGTTTGACTCCCATCGGCAAAGATGAAGTCCTGAATGCCGAAGAAGTCGCCCTGAATCAGCAGAAATTTGTCGGTGTCCCAATCGGTGCGGTCTTTCAACTGGGCTGCAGCAGTGGCGTCAGTGCGACCTTCAGCCTCGTGCCAGCGCCACAGGGCCGCGGCCAGGGCTGCAGTGGTTTTGCTGTGGTCGTACAGCGACACTTCGGGCTTGGTGCCAAAGGCTGTGGCTGCAGGAATGGCGTGGGAGAAAGTGAGCCATGCGGTGTCGAAGTGGTCCAGCCACAGCGCCCAGTCGTTGCGGTGGGCTGCAGGAATGGCCTCGATGGCCTGCAAAAACTGCTGCCACAGCGCGGCGTACTCTTTTTGGGCGGACTCGTCTATGGCAGGTTCGCACTGATCCCGCTGCATGGGAAAGATGGCTTCGGGTGAGAGTGCTTTGAGCGGGTAGCGCCATTTCAGGCTGTTGGCGCTGTGAATCTGCGGGTTGTCTGTGGTCTGAATTTGCTCCAGCAGCGAGAGCATACGGGCCTGGTAGTGGTTGCGCCCGGTGGAGGTCTGGGTGTTTTCGTCTTTGGCGGCGTTGTAGAGCTCAAACTCTTCGCGCTCAAAGCCGCTGGCCACGCGGTCGGCGGTGGCAATGACCCACTGCAAAAAAGTGTCTGGCCGGTGGTGTGCTGACGCAGCGTTGACCAGTGAATCGGTGTCCACCCCCACACTGCCCGCTCCGGCGCTGGCCTGCAATTGCGCCCGGCTCACAAACGGGGTCATGTCGCCCGCAATGAGATGAGGGACGTGGTGTTCGATCAGGTCAAACGCCATCGCGGTGTAGGCCGCGTGAATGTGGGAGTGGTAGCCGTTTTTGCCACCTTTGTCGGTGGTGTGCCAGGGGCAATACTGGGTTTTGTGTGCTGCCAGCGCGTCGGCCGACACCTCCATGCGGGCGCGCTCGGCAAATTTGCCCAAATCGTGCAGGTAGGCGGCAAGCGCCACGCGGCATGAAGCCGCCAATGAATTGGATGGTTGCATGGTCATCGAATGTCCTCCTTGAACGCCACGTCTGCCACGAAGCGTACCGCATCAGGCGCAAGGGTCAGCCCGTAGCTCCCTGGACGGGTGCCGCCGTCGTGGATGCGGTAGGCATCGGCGGCAGGGCCTAAAGCAGTGCGCAGGCGCTTGTCCAGCTTGGATTTGCGCTGAGAGAAATATTCGCCGTCCATGCCGTGTTTCAGTGCGATGTGGGTGGCATCGGTGTCTGCCATCAGGCCCACGATGGCGCGGTACTCGACTAGGTAGCGGCGGCCCCAGGCGGCATCGGGAGCACCTTTGGCGGGTGCGGGCAAAGGTGGTTCGCCGCGCATGGCCCGGCGGGCAAACACGGCCAGCAGCGCCAATTCGGCCGGGGGCAACTCCAGGGTGATGGTGCCTGCGGTGATGCAACGCTGGCGCAGGTTCAACACCAGTTGCGGCGGGGCCAGTGCGGCGCGGGCGGCTTGCACGGTCTCGTTAAAGCTGGCGTGGCCTGACAGCAGCGCTTGCGGCAGGCCGTGGCGCAGACTGACAAAGGGAATGTCGGCCAGCGTCACCTCAGCCAGCGCGGTGTCGGCCAGGCGACCGTCACGGGTTTGCAGCACGCGGCTGTAGGGCGTGGGGTAGAAGAAGTCGAGGCTGTTTTCAAACGGCTCGCTCACCAGCACATGGCTCAGGCGGTCTTGTGCCCGGCCATACAGCGACAGCGCGTAGCCCAAAAAGAACCCCATGGTTTTGCGGCCCCCGGCAATGGACACGTGCAGCGCGCACTGCGGGTCGGACGTGAAGTGGCGCACCTGCGCGGTGATGAAGTCGGCGGCGGCGCGGTTGTCTGCAGGGCTGCGAATGTCGTCCATGCCGCGTTCGGCATGGTCGCGGATGATGTGAATATGCTGGCGCGTGAAAGTGATGCCCGGCAGATGAAAGTCGGCACACAGGCGGTGGAACCAACCCAGGTCGTCGCTGAGCAAGGAAAGCTCTGCTTTCTGCGCACCTTCGCGGGTGGTGATGAGGTGCACCTCGGTCGGCACAAACGGCCCGTGCTGTGCATCGGAAGCCAGCGCGTAGAGGGTTTCAGTGACGATTTGCGGGCTCAGGCCCGACACCGCCAGCAAGATGCGGCGGGGGTACAAATGGGGCTGAGCGGGATTGAGGCTGGGCGTGGGGGCGTGTGACATTGGGCCAGTTTAGGCCGCGGGGCCCTGGCCGATAGGGGCGGCAAGCTTGCCGCGTCAGCCCCTACAGGCGCAGCGCAATCTCTGCCACCAACTGCCGGGCCAGCGCCAGTTTGTTCGCCCGGGGCAGCTCACGGGAGCCGTTGGCGTCGACCAGCAGCAAGGCGTTGTCGTCTTGTCCGAAAGTGGCCGGGCCGATGTTGCCCACCAGCAGGGGCACACCTTTGCGGGCGCGTTTGGCCTGGGCGTGGGCGAGCAGGTCGTGGCTTTCGGCGGCAAAACCCACGCAATACAGCTGGCCCGTTTGCGCCCGTTCGCTGGCGGCAATGCCGGCGAGGATGTCGGGGTTTTCCACAAAGGTGAGCGTGGGCACGTCGCCGCTGCCGTCTTTTTTGATTTTGTGGCTGGACGGGGCGGCGGGCCGCCAGTCGGCCACGGCGGCGGCAGATATAAAAACTGTAGCTGACAATGCAATACCATCAAGCGCAATCTGCATATTTTGTGCAGAATTCACATCCACCCGCTGCACCCCGTGTGGGGTGGGCAAGGCCACGGGCCCGGCCACCAGGGTGACGCTGGCCCCAGCCTCGCGCGCGGCCTGCGCAATGGCAAACCCCATCTTGCCGCTGGAGAGGTTGGTGATGCCGCGCACGGGGTCAATGGCCTCGTAGGTGGGCCCGGCGCTCACCAGCACATGTTGACCGGCCAGCACCTTGGGCTGGAAAAAAGCCACCACCTCGGCCAGCAGTTCGTGGGCCTCCAGCATGCGGCCGTCGCCCACCTCGCCGCAGGCCTGATCGCCCTGCCCCACGTCGAGCACGTGAATGCCGTCTGCCTTCAACTGCACCACGTTGCGCTGGGTGGCGGGGTTGGCCCACATTTCGCGGTTCATGGCAGGCGCCACGATGAGGGGCACGGTGTCCAGCGGGCGGGCCAGGCACATCAGGCTGAGCAGGTCGTCGGCCCCGCCATGCAGCAGCTTGCTCATGAAGTCGGCGCTGGCCGGGGCCACCACGATGGCATCGGCCCCGCGCGTGAGGTTGATGTGGGCCATGTTGTTGCCCACCCCAGCGGCGTCACGCGGGTCCCATTGCGAACTGAACACCGGCCGCCCCGACAGCGCCTGCATCGTCACCGGGGTGATGAACTGGCAGGCCGCATCGGTCATGACCACTTGCACCGTGGCCCCTGCCTTGACCAGGGCGCGGCACAGTTCAGCCGCCTTGTAACAGGCAATGCCCCCGGAGAGGCCCAACACAAGGTGTTTTCCAGCAAGGTCTTTCATGCGCGGCAATGTAGCAGGCGGGGGCCAGTTGACCCCGGTCACGGGTCGGCCATCCGTTCAATGCAAACCTTTGCATGAATTTCAAAAAAAACTTTATCTTTTTTTGAAATCAACGCCATAAATCAAGCTTTTCAGGTCAAACCCTTGCGGGAAAACCCTCTAAGTAATCGTTTGCATAGATGGTTAAATAAGGTCACTTGCAAAAAAGACAGCAAGCCGTTTCACCCCCCACCAGAGGTCATTCCATGAAATTCAGCTTCCGCCCCACTGCCGTCAAAGCCGCCCTGCTGGCTTTGGGTGCCCCCCTGCTCATGGCTGGCGCCAACGCCGCCACCATCACCATTTCTTGCGGCTCGGTGGGCCAGGACTTCGAGTTCTGCAAGAAGCACACCGAGGAATGGGCCAAGAAAACCGGCCACACCGTCAAGCTGTTCACGCTGCCCCAGTCCACCACCGACCTGCTGGGCCTTTACCGCCAGATGTTTGCGGCCAAAAGCGGCGACGTGGACATCATCAACGTCGATGTGGTGTGGCCCGGCATGATCAAAGACCATTTGATTGACCTCAAGCCCTATTCCAACGGCATCGAGAAAAAGCACTTCCCATCCATCGTGGCCAACAACACGGCCGACGGCAAACTGATTGCCATGCCTTGGTTCACCGACGCAGGCCTGCTGTACTACCGCAAAGACCTGCTGGAAAAGCATGGTGAAAAAGCACCCGCCACCTACGAACAACTGGCGGCCACGGCCAAGAAAATTCAAGACGCCGAGCGCAAGGCCGGCAACGCCGACATGCAGGGCTTTGTGTTCCAGTCCAAAGCCTACGAAGGCCTGACCTGCGACGCAGTCGAGTGGCTGTGGAGCTTCAACGGCGGCAACATCGTCAACGACAAGGGCGAGATCACCGTGAACAACCCCAACGCGGCCAAGGCGCTGACCACTGCTGCGTCGTGGATTGGCTCCATTGCCCCCACCGGCGTGCTGAACTACGGTGAAGAAGACGCCCGTGGCGTGTTCCAGAACGGCAACGCCGTGTTCATGCGCAACTGGCCCTACGCCTGGTCGCTGGGCAACGGCAAAGACAGCAAAATTGCCGGCAAGATCGGTGTGGCCGCCTTGCCCAAGGGCGGTGCAGATGGCAAAAATGCCGCCACCCTGGGGGGCTGGCAGCTGGCCGTGTCCAAGTACTCGAAAGAGCAGAAGCTGGCAGCCGAGTTGGTCATGTACATGACGTCGCCCGAAATCCAGAAAATCCGCGCCATCGAAGGCTCGTACAACCCCACCATCCCTGAGTTGTACAAAGACAAAGACGTGCTGGCCGCCACCCCGTTCTTTGGCACGCTGTACGACGTGTTCACCAGCGCCGTGCCCCGTCCCTCCACCCCCACGGGCCTGAAATACAACGAAGTCAGCGCCGCGTTCTGGAACGCCACGCACGACGTGTTGTCAGGCAAAGAGAAAGCCGACGTCAGCCTGAAGAAACTGGAAGGCAAGCTCAACCAGATCCGCCGCGGCAAACAGTGGTAAGCAGCGCGCCATGAACAGCAAAACCCGCACCGCCTGGCTGTTTCTGGCGCCGATGCTGATCACACTGGTGCTGGTGGCCGCCTGGCCGCTGGCACGCACGGTGTGGTTCAGCTTCACCGACGCCAACATCAACAACATGGCTGACGCCAAGTTTGTGGGCTGGGAAAACTACTTTGGCGAGTACGGGCTGTTCAACAACCCGAACCACACCGACGGTTTCTGGCAAAGCGACTGGGGCGTGGCAATCGTCAACACGCTGAAGTTTTCGGTGGTGTCCGTCACCCTGGAAACCCTGGCCGGCCTGGGTGTGGCCATGCTGCTGAACCAGGAATTCAAGGGGCGCACCCTGGTGCGCGCCGCAGTGCTGGTGCCCTGGGCCATTCCCACCATCGTGTCGGCCAAGATGTGGGGCTGGATGCTGCACGACCAGTTCGGCATCGTCAACGCCTACCTGCTGGACTGGGGGCTGATTGCCACCAAGATTGCCTGGACAGCCGAACCCGGCTACGCCCTGTGGACGGTGGTGGCCGTGGACGTGTGGAAAACCACGCCCTTCATGGCGCTGCTCATTCTGGCGGCGCTGCAAACCCTGCCCAAAGACTGCTACGAAGCCGGCCGCGTGGACGGGGTGCACCCCCTGCGCATGTTCTGGAAAGTGACGCTGCCCCTCATCAGCCCGGCGCTGATGGTGGCGGTGATCTTTCGCCTGCTGGACGCGCTGCGCGTGTTCGACCTGATTTTTGTGCTGACCTCCAACAACAACAGCACCATGAGCATGTCGGGCTTTGTGCGCCGCGAAATGGTGGACAACGGCTACATGGGCTACGGCTCGGCAGCGTCCACGGCGCTGTTCCTCATCATCGGCATGGCCACCCTCATCTACATGCGCCTGGCGCGCGGCCGTCAAGGAGCCGACACATGAACACCACACACAACGCTGGGTCAACCCGGGGGTTCGATTGGGGCAAGGCCGCCATTTACGTGCTGGCCGCCTTGGTCACGGTGGAGTCAGTGTTTCCGTTTGTGTATGCCATCTCCACCTCTCTGAAAACCGGCGCGGCGCTGTTTTCCACCGATCTGTGGCCCGAGCAGCCCACGCTGAGCAACTACGTCAACTTGTTCACGGTGGCTGAACAACCCTTTGGCCGCCACATCCTCAACTCCATCCTGGTGTCGGTGCTGGTGGTGGCCCTGTCCATTTTCCTGGGCGTGACCGCTGCCTACGCGCTGGGCCGGGTGGAATTCAAGGGTCGGGGCCTGCTGCTGACCACCATTTTGGGCGTGTCCATGTTCCCGCAGGTGGCGGTGCTGGCGGGCATGTTTGAAATGATCCGGTTCCTGGGGCTTTACAACAAGTCGCTGGGCCTGGTGCTGCCCTACCTCATCTTCACGCTGCCCTTCACGGTGTGGGTGCTCACCACCTTCATGAAGCAGCTGCCCAAAGAACTGGAAGAGGCGGCCATCATGGACGGCTGCGGCCCCTGGCGCATCATCACCCAGGTGTTCATGCCCCTGCTGTGGCCCGCCCTGGTGTCCACCGGCCTGCTGGCCTTCATTGCGGCGTGGAACGAGTTTTTGTTTGCCCTCACCTTTGTGCTGGACAACAACGAACGCACGGTGCCCGTGTCCATTTCACTCATCAGCGGCGCCAGCAAATACGAAATCCCGTGGGGCAAGATCATGGCTGCTTCCGTCCTGGTGACGCTGCCGCTGATCGGTCTGGTCCTCGCCTTCCAGAAAAAGATCGTTTCAGGCCTTACCGCAGGTGCGGTAAAGGGTTGATGCTCTTATTTTTAAAACTGCATCCATGGCACAAAAAGCACCCAACAACGGCTGGTGGCGCGGCGGCGTGATCTACCAGATCTACCCCCGCAGCTACCAGGACACCAACGCAGACGGCATTGGCGACCTGCCCGGCATCACCCAGCGCCTGGCACACATCGCGGCCCTCGGGGCAGACGGCATCTGGCTGTCGCCCTTCTTCAAGAGCCCGATGAAAGATTTCGGCTACGACGTGAGCGACTACCGCGACGTGGACCCCATGTTCGGCACACTCGACGACTTCCGCACCCTGGTGGCCCGCGCCCACGAACTGGGCCTGAAAGTCATGATCGACCAAGTGCTGTCACACACCGCCGACCAGCACCCCTGGTTTGTGGAAAGCCGCAGCAGCCGAACCAACCCCAAGGCCGACTGGTACGTGTGGGCCGACGCCCAAGACGACGGCAACCCGCCCAACAACTGGCTGTCCATCTTCGGCGGCAGCGCATGGCAGTGGGACACCGGGCGTTTGCAGTACTACATGCACAACTTCCTGACCAGCCAACCCGATCTGAATTTCCACCACCCCGACGTGCAGCAAGCCGTGCTGGACGACGTGCGTTTCTGGCTGGAACTGGGCGTGGACGGCTACCGCCTGGACACGGCCAACTTCTACTTCCACGACCGCCAGCTGCGCAGCAACCCCGGCCGTGGCCAGCCCGATGGCGAAGACCCCGCCGTGAACGCCACCAACCCCTACGGCTGGCAGCGCCACCTGTACGACAAGAGCCAGCCCGAAAACCTGGTGTTTTTGCAGCGCCTGCGCGCCCTGCTGGACGAATACCCGAACACCGCCATGGTGGGTGAAATCGGCGACGACGACGGCCTGGGCCGCATGGCCGAATACACCGGCCTGGGGCCAGACGGCCAGCCCATGCTGCACATGGCCTATTGCTTCGACCTGCTGGGCACCAAAAAAGACGCCCCCTTCCTGCAAGCCCTGTTCAGCCGTTTTCTGGCCGTGGTGGGCGACGGCTGGCCCTGCTGGGCGCTGTCCAACCACGACTGCATGCGCCTGGCCTCGCGCTGGGGTGGACAAAACCCCGATGTACCGCCCGACCCGCACCTGCTTCGCCTGGCCGCCGCCATGCAAATGACCCTGCGCGGCACGCCTTGCATTTACCAGGGCGACGAGCTGGGCCTGCCCGAAGCCGAAGTGGCCTACGAAGACCTGCAAGACCCCTACGGCATCACCATGTGGCCCAGCTTCAAGGGCCGCGACGGCTGCCGCACCCCCATGCCCTGGAACAGCGCCGAGCCCCACGCCGGTTTTGGCCCCGCCAAACCCTGGTTGCCCGTGTCTGAGGCCCATGCCCCTCTGGCGGTGGATGCCCAGCAAAGCCAGCCCGGCTCGCTGCTGAGCTTCTACACCCAGCTGCTGCACTGGCGGCGCGGCCAGCCCGCGCTGGTGCACGGCAACATGGCGCTGCTGCCCGGCACAACCCAAGTGCTGGCCTACGAGCGCAGCCACGAAAACGACCCCATGCACCAGCGCATGGGCTGTGTTTTCAACTTCAGCGCCGAGGTGGCCACCTGGGAGCTGCCCGCTGATTGGTCTCAGGCCAGCCCCCACCCGCTGGGCCTGGCCGGTGCCCGCATCGAAGGCAACCGGTTGGTGTTGCAACCCTGGGGCGGCCTGGTGGCCACGCTCTGACAACCCGAGGCACAAACCATGTCCAAAATCGAATTTCGCAACCTCTCCAAACGCTACGGCCCGCAGACCCCGCTGACCATCAACAACGCCAACATCACCATCGAACACGGTGAGTTTTGCGTGTTTGTGGGCCCCTCGGGCTGCGGCAAATCCACCCTGCTGCGCATGGTGGCGGGCCTGGAAGACATCAGCAGCGGCGACCTGCTGATCGGCGGTGAACGCGTGAACGACCTGCCCCCCGCCCGCCGGGGCCTGGCCATGGTGTTCCAAAGCTACGCGCTGTACCCCCACATGACGGTGCGCGAAAACATGGCCTTTGGCCTGCAGGTGCTGGGGGCCAACGCGGCCGACATCGACAAAAAGGTGCGCAACGCCGCAGAAATTCTGCAGCTCACCCACCTGCTCGACCGCTTGCCCAAAGCCCTGTCGGGTGGCCAGCGCCAGCGCGTGGCCATTGGCCGCGCCATCGTCAAAGAACCCCGCGTGTTCCTGTTTGACGAGCCACTGTCCAACCTGGACGCCGCGCTGCGTGTGCAAACCCGGCTGGAAATTGCCAAGCTGCACCACGAAATCGGCACGGCCAGCATGATCTACGTGACCCACGACCAGGTCGAGGCCATGACCCTGGCCGACAAAATCGTGCTGCTGCGCTCGGGTGAAGACGTGCAAACCAAAGGCTCGGTGGCCCAGGTGGGCACGCCCATGGACCTGTACCACAGGCCCAACAGCCTGTTTGTGGCCGAGTTCATCGGCTCACCCAAAATGAATGTGTTGCCCGCCAGCTTTGTGGCCGCCCACAATGGCCGCGCCCGCATCACCGTGGCCGACAATGCCTTTGAAGTGGCCGTGGACGCCAGCCGTCTGACGGCTGGTCAGGCCGTGCACATGGGTTTGCGCCCCGAACACATGCGCCTGGCCTCTGGCGCCGACACAGGCCCCAACACCCTGGCTGCCCGCGTGGTGCACATAGAAAAGCTGGGTGAAGCCTCGCTGCTGTACCTGGAGCTGTCACACGGCACCCCCACCATCACGCTGAAGGTGGAAGGCACCACCCAGTTGCAAGCGGGTGAAAACGTGCGCGTGCGTGTGCCGGCCGAAGACCTGCACCTGTTCGACGCCAGCGGCGAAGCGCTCGCCCGCACCGTGTCATTGCCCACCTGAACGCCCCAACACGGCACACCGCAGCGTTGGCAGGTGAATATGCTTGGCAACTTGTTCCACCACGCCGCACGGAGTCCACACATGGCAATCGCCACCCACCCCACCACCCCTTTTGCGGGCCAACAGCCGGGCACGTCGGGCCTGCGCAAAAAAGTCACGGTGTTCCAGCAGCCACGCTACCTGGAAAACTTCGTACAGGCCCTGTTCGACGTGCTGCACGGCGTGGGCCAGCCCGCCACCGGCCAGACCCTGGTGCTGGGCGGTGACGGCCGGTTTCACAACCGCGCCGCCGTCCAGACCATTTTGCGCATGGCCGCCGCCCGGGGCTATGCCCGCGTGCTGGTGGGGCAAAACGGCATCCTGTCCACCCCAGCGGTCAGCGCCGTCATCCGTGCCCACGGGGCCAGCGGCGGCATCGTGCTGTCGGCCAGCCACAACCCCGGCGGCCCCGAGGGCGACTTCGGCATCAAATACAACGGCACCAACGGCGGGCCCGCGCCCGAAACCCTGACCCAGGCCGTGTACGAACGCACCCAGGCGCTCACCGCCTACACCACCAGCGACGCGCCCGACACCGACCTGGGCACGCTCGGCACCCACCCCCTTGAACACACGCAAGTCGAAGTGATCGACCCCGTGGCCGACCACGCCGCCGTGCTGCGCAGCCTGTTTGACTTTGACGCCATCCGCGCCCTGTTTGCCCGAGGGTTTCGCCTGCGCCTGGACGCCATGTGGGCCGTGGGCGGCCCCAGCGCCAAGGCCATCATCGAAGGCGAGCTGGGCGCGCCCGCGGGCACCGTGGTGCACGCCGAACCGCTGGAAGACTTCGGCGGCCTGCACCCCGACCCCAACCCGGTCTACGCCGACGACCTGGTGGCCCACCTGATGCACCCCGACGCCCCCGACATGGGCGCAGCCACCGACGGCGACGCCGACCGCAACATGATTTTGGGCCGTGGCTTTGTCGTGTCGCCCTCAGACAGCCTGGCCGTGCTGGCGGCCCACGCCCACCGGGTGCCCGGCTACGCCAAAGGACTGGCAGGCGTGGCACGCTCCATGCCCACCTCCACCGCCGTGGACCGCGTGGCCAAAGCCATGGGGCTGCCCTGCTACGAAACCCCCACCGGCTGGAAGTTTTTCGGCAACCTGCTCGATGCGGGCCGCATCACCCTGTGCGGCGAAGAAAGCTACGGCACGGGCTCCGACCACGTGCGCGAAAAAGACGGCTTGTGGGCCGTGCTGTTCTGGCTCAACCTGGTGGCCGTCACCGGCCAATCGGTCGAAGACCTGGTGCGGGGCCTGTGGCGCGAGCATGGCCGCTGCGTGTATTCGCGGCACGACTACGACGGCATCGCCACCGAACGCGCCAACGCCTTGATGGCCGAGCTGCGCGCCCAGCTGCCCACCTTGGGTGGGCAAACCGTGGCCGGTCAGCGCATCGCCTGGGCCGACGACTTTGCCTACACCGACCCGGTGGACGGCTCCGTCAGCCAGCGCCAGGGGGTGCGTGTGGTGCTGGAAGACTCCTCGCGCGTGGTGTTCCGCCTGTCCGGCACGGGCACCGAAGGGGCCACCCTGCGCGTGTACCTGGAACGCCACGAGCCCGACGCCACCCGCCACGACCTGCCCGCCCCGCAAGCGCTCGCACCCCTGGTGGCCTTGGCCAACGCGGTGGCGCGCATCACCCACCACACCGGCATGTCCTCGCCCAGCGTGATGACCTGAGCAGCCCAGCCCCACCGCCCCATGCCCCATTTGCTCGACCGCATCACCGCCCGCCAGGTGAGCAGTGGCGGCCAGATGCCCCCCACTTATAATCGCCATTTCCACCTCCACGGGCGGCCAAGTCGCCCGTTTGCGACATGACCAAATTTGTCTTCGTCACCGGCGGTGTGGTGTCTTCGCTGGGCAAGGGCATCGCTTCTGCATCACTGGCCGCGCTGCTTGAATCGCGCGGCCTCAAAGTCACCCTCATCAAGCTCGACCCTTACCTCAACGTGGACCCGGGCACCATGTCGCCCTTCCAGCACGGCGAGGTGTTCGTGACCGATGACGGCGCAGAAACCGACCTCGACCTCGGCCACTACGAGCGTTTCATTGAAACGCGCATGAAGAAGGCCAACAACTTCACCACCGGCCAAATCTACAAAAGCGTGCTCGAAAAAGAGCGCCGTGGCGACTACCTGGGCAAGACCGTGCAGGTCATTCCCCACGTCACCAACGAAATCCAGGACTTCATCAAACGCGGCGCGGGCTTTGGCACCGAAGACGCGGTGGACGTGGCCATTGTGGAAATCGGCGGCACCATTGGCGACATCGAGTCGCTGCCGTTTGTCGAAGCCGTGCGCCAGCTCAGCCTGCGCCTGGGGCCCAACCAGGCCGCCTTTGTGCACCTGACCTACGTGCCCTGGATCGCCGCCGCAGGCGAGCTCAAAACCAAGCCCACCCAGCACACGGTGCAAAAGCTGCGCGAAATCGGCATCCAGCCCGATGCGCTGCTGTGCCGCGCCGACCGTGCCATTCCAGACGACGAGCGCGAAAAAATCAGCCTCTTCACCAACGTGGCGCAATGGGGCGTGATTTCCATGCCCGACGTGGACACCATCTACAAAGTGCCCCGCGTGTTGCACGAACAAGGCCTGGACGGCCTTATTTGCGACAAACTGCGCCTGAACACCCCGCCCGCCAACCTCAAGCGCTGGGACGACCTGGTGCACGAAGTGCTCCACCCGCAGCGCGAGGTCAGCATTGCCATGGTGGGCAAATACGTGGACCTGTCCGACAGCTACAAGTCGCTGAACGAGGCGCTGCGCCACGCGGGCATGAAAAACCACGCCAAGGTCAACATCACCTACATCGACTCCGAAAACCTCGAAGCCGAACCCATCGACCAGTTGGCGCCATTCGACGCCGTGCTGGTGCCGGGCGGCTTCGGCAAACGCGGGGGGGAAGGCAAGATCAAGGCCGCCCGCTTCGCCCGCGAAAGCCAGGTGCCTTACCTGGGCATTTGCTTGGGGATGCAAGTGGCCACCATCGAATTTGCCCGCCACGTGGCGGGGCTGACGCAGGCCAACAGCACCGAGTTCGAGCCCGAAGGCGCACAACCCGTCATCGCCCTCATCACCGAGTGGAAAGACGAAGACGGCACCATCAAGACCCGCGACGAAAACTCCGACCTGGGCGGCACCATGCGCCTGGGTGCGCAAAGTTCCGACGTGGCCCCCGGCACGCTGGCACACAGCATTTACGGCCCCGTGGTCACCGAGCGCCACCGCCACCGCTATGAAGCCAACGTGACCTACCTGGACCAGCTGCGCCAGGCTGGCCTGCTCATTTCCGCGCTGACGCAGCGCGAGCAACTGACCGAAATCGTCGAGTTGCCGCAAACCGTGCACCCCTGGTTCATGGGCGTGCAGTTCCACCCCGAGTTCAAATCGACACCGTGGGACGGCCACCCCCTGTTCAACGCGTTCGTGAAAGCGGCGCTGGACCACCAAACCGCCAAGGCCGCCGAATGAAGCTGTGTGGATTCGACATCGGGCTGGACCAGCCGTTTTTCCTGATTGCGGGCACCTGCTCCATTGAAGGGCTGCAGATGTCACTCGACGTGGCCGGTCAGCTCAAAGAAACCTGCACCGCGTTGGGCATTCCACTGATTTACAAGGGTTCCTTCGACAAGGCCAACCGCTCGTCGGGCACCACCGCACGTGGGGTCGGCATCGACGCGGGCCTGAAAATCCTCGACGAAGTGCGCCGCCAAACCGGTCTGCCCGTGCTGACCGACGTGCACGAAGCCGACCAAGTGGCTGAAGTGGCCAGCGTGGTCGACGTGTTGCAAACCCCCGCCTTCCTGTGCCGCCAGACCGACTTCATCCGCGCCGTGGCACAAAGCGGCA
>CAYFFJ010000030.1:24211-31002 GCA_964342395.1 uncultured Hydrogenophaga sp. | reverse complement strand
ATCACTGAAAATACGTTCAAAATCAATGGGTTATGAATATTTCAGGGCGGACTAACGACAATCTCGACCTTGTACTTCTTGCCTTTTTTATAGATATTCTTTTCCACTGTTGTTGTCTTGTTTGACTCTTTCACAGGCCCCATCTTCTTGAGTTGTGAAATTTTCTCCTTTATTGACTCAATCTCTTTTTCCAACTTTTCGATTAGCGCATCGCGGCCTGACTTCAATGCAATTTTCGCCATAATTTCTCCTGACTATTTTTAATGAGAGTAGTAAATAAAAAAGGCAAGTCAATATGACTCGCCTTTTTTGCATGTCTCATTCAATTGGCACAAGAATAATTATGAAGCTATGCTTCTATAAATCTACGATCTTTCAATCGTTTGTCAATGTCCCATGTTGACTTTTATGGATGATTCTGTAAATTGGTTTTATAACAGGAGAATCTATTGAGCGCACAAATTACTATCGTAACTATTCTTGCAATTTTTGGCGGGTGGGTAGCAAACTTATTGAACATTCAAGTGATGAAGTTCTTTTTCAAAGAAATTTGCGAAGGGACAATAGAAAAATATGGATTGAGTGGGTTGAAGATGAGACTAGCTATCGTTTTGCTGATTTGTGACTTGCCAGGTTTAATTCAGGTCATAACAGATCCGCAGCCAATCCTTAGTGTTGTTTGCGCTTCAAGTGCATTCTTCGCCCTTGTTATGCTGCTTAGAAATCTCCCCAAACCTAGCAGCAAACAGCTACAAAACTAAAGCACCATCGGGTGCTTTTTTTACGACCTAACGTTTCACGTTATCACCTCACGTGCCACTGCATGTACCTTCTTTACGGACAAGCGTACAGTTCGTTCTATTGGTTGGCGACACAAAGAAGTCAATCAAATAAAGCGATCAACTGTAGCGACTTCCCACTTAACACCTACCAGTGAAATGGTTCACTTGGAAAGGAGGGATTAAATATGACTTAAATTAAAGGAAATTATCATGAACCAACTTAATCTTATCGCAGTCCCTAACGGCTTTTATTCTCTTGAAGAAGCTCTTCAAGAGCCAACAATTAAACAAGCCGTTCAAAAAATTCAATCTATTGACGGCACTACAACAGGAAAAATCAAAGCTTTTCTGACCGTTTATCAAATGATTGATGCTTTGGACCAAATGACCGAGCAGGGCATTGATTTAGACCTATTGAACCGCGAAGTTTTTATGGATTCAATGACAGCGACTGTTCATCATACCTATGACTTAATCATGAAGTCTTTCACCAACCATGAACGCAAAATGCTTCAAGAGTTGATTGTAAAAGCTCCAGCACACTAAGTTTCAGCAGCACCAAAAACAAAGGCTCCAATATGGAGCCTTTTTTTGTTGATCTCTGCGCCTATGTCAGTCAAAATCATATGAATTTAACTATCAACACTTCACATGGCAAAGTCACCCAAAGACATACAACGATTGCAGGTAATCGGTAAGAGCTTGCAGAAGCTGCGACTTAAGTCAGGTTACTCTCAAGAGGAAGTTGCAGAACGTCTCAATATCACGTCCAAGTCATATGGTGAATATGAACGTGGTGACGCCACGCTTAACATCCTGCGATTGATTCAGATTGCTGAAATATTTGAATGTGAGCTTGATGAACTTCTAGTTGGTATCAGTTCAAAACCTGATGACCAGGCCAAACATATAGCCAGCCTTCTACAAGGAGTCAAACGAGCCGATAGACTCCACATTGTCAGGATTGTGGAGAAAATCTGCCTCATTTCAAAAGGCAAGACAAAGATTGACTCTTGAGGAAATCAATTCAATTTTGGACTGCTTGACTGCTTTAATTGTGTCCAAGTCACTCATTTTATTTGCTGTTAAGTTGATCGCTTTAATTTACAGCCAGCCATATATTAATTCTAGCAAAACAAATTCTCAAATCAAGAGACTGGATCACGTGAGTGAAAAAAGGACCAACTCGCTTGGGTCCTTCTGGGATATACAAGAAGGCCGTTTAATTCTTTGGCGGAATCCATACGAATTGCTCATCTGCAATGGAGTTAAATTCCTGCTCAAGAGCATTCAGATGCTTCTCAAGCGCCGTGGCTTTTTTCGAGAATACATCCCTCGTTAAGCTTGCTAAAGTGTGATCATTTGTGTTGTGTTTTTTATTCAATGCAGCGACCGATCTTCTGAAAATTTCAAGATCACTTCGTTCCACATAAAGATTGAATTGGACTAGATCAGCATATTTTTTTGGTCTTCCAGACTTTGCCATTTTTATTCCTTTTATTTGCCTACTTATATGTAGACAAATAGCAGATAAAATTTCCAAGTCAACAGATCGCAATTTATCTACATGTATGTAGGTAAATTCAAGCAAGTCAAAGCCAGGTCGTTACTCCTACCCCCTTCAAATCCAAAAAACAGGGGGAAAATCGAATCAAGCAAGGTCAATCAATCCTACGTTAACCCTTTCGGGCTATCTTTAGGTTGAATATTCTGGGGTTCCCCCAGTCCCCACTGCTGCGCGAGGCAAGGCAACCTTGACTTCGCTTCGCTTGTCTTGTGTTATGAACTGACCCAATCAGATTAAGTCAGTCTTGACTTCCTCAGATCTTTTTTCTGTTATGAATTGGACGCGGCAGGCTTGAACGTCTTTGACGTTGCTTCGCTTTTTCTGTTATATGAATTTTCTTAATCTGACTTGAAAGCACTTGACTACCTTCAGATTTTCATATGCCATGAATTACGCACCTTCAATTCAAAGCGGCTTGACTTCCTTTTGTTCGGTGTATGCTATGAATAGTCATTCACAGCGATAAATTAGGCGTAAAAAAAGCACTCAAAGAGTGCTTTTAGTTTTAATGTAGATTACTTAACTAACTTTTTTATTCTTCTTCACTTTTGCCTTTTCTACTTCATCTTTCATTTCTTGGACGAATTTCTTGGCCTTTTCATGAGTTGGAAAGCACTTCAAAATTTTGTCAGAACCATCTTCTTTTACACAATATCTAACTCGATAATTCAGGGCACTTACATTTTTTTCTTTACCATCTTCATCAAGAGGGTAGAAATATTCTCTTGAAAGAACGATCTCAAAGCTCATTGGATTTTTCCTATTTCTGATAATTGCTTTAATAATTTTCGTCTTCATTTGTTATTCTCCTTCTTGAGAACAACATACGAAATACAATGTCTAAGTCAACAAAAATCACTCTCGAAGAGTGACTTTTGTTCTGTCAGTAAAAATCATATGAATTTAACTGACAAAACTTTTTTAATCAACCAGCATTAGCCCAAAGTTTTGCCCCGATGTCACTAGGTCTCAAAGTGGCATATCGTTTCAAAGTCTCCAACTCAATATGGCCAGAAATTTTACTAATTTCAATGTCAGTCAATTTTGTATTCACAAAATACCAGCTAACAGCACAATGCCGTAAATCGTGAATTTTGAAGTTCTCAACTTTTGCATTTTTGCAAATTACTCTAAAGCGATTCCCAAGAGTTGTACTGCTTTTCCAATAACTACCAAACACCAAAGATTGACCATCCTTCTTCAACTTCATTAGACGGTCTTTAATGAAGTGGTAAAACTCTGGTCTTAGTGGAACCTTCCTATCTTCAGCATTCTTCTTGTCTGCAATCTTGGTGTTTTCCTTTGGAACGAAAATGTATGAATTACTTGGATTGCTTTCATCCAAGTGAATTTCATTCCACTTCATCAACAATGTTTCACCAGCACGCATGCAAGAATAGTATTGCCACAAGATGAGGCACTTCCATTCTTCACGCTTCACATACATCTTATCTGTAGCCGCCAGCAATTGATCAAGCTCACCTACTTCAAGAATTCGATCCCTTGGATTCCATGCTTTTGGAGGTGAATTTTCATCAAATGGCTTACGGTCAAATGTGTAATCGTGGTGCTTGGCGTGCCACTTCAAAGATGTCCTGATGGCATAGTAGAGCTTGCGAATGGTGCTTTCACTGTAGGTCTTTGTGACCAACTCACCAGTTTTTGCATCCAAAATTTTATGACCAGCATAAAGAGGATGATCCTTCTTTTTCTTTACTTGGTCTGGAACCTTCTGTTCCAATTTGGTCTTTAGGTAAATGGCAAACGTTCCAGACTTGAAATTTCCAAGCGGAACTTTTCCAATCTCCAACTTCAATTTTTCAAGGTCATACCGCTTGCCATCGGCAACCGTGTTGTACTTTAAATATTCAGTGAAAATTTGAGCCAAAGTCAGCTTCTTGATTTTTGTGATGTCTACCGACTCACCGCGATCAATCTTGCTCTTGACTTCACGAATGAATTTTTCAGCATCCTTCTTGGTCTTGAAGGTCTTGCTGACAGCAACACCTGCTTCGCGCACTCGCACCAGGAACGACACATCGCCATTGACGCCCACCCGTTCAGTGATCAACTTACCCGCCATCTTCGCCAATCCTTTCTATTCACCAAGCTGGAACTTGGAACAAATTTGGAACATTTTGGCTATGGTAGCGTACTAAACTTCTGTAAGTTGTTGCTGTACAATGAGTTTTTAGACTTGTCCTTGTTCCCTCCTAAGCGCTAGATACAGGTTCGATTCCTGTTGGTGGTACCAGCCCCGCCCCCAGCGGCAACCCCAAACCGCTCATCGACCTCGCAAGGTGCGGCTGAGCATGACCACCGGCACCAAGCCCACCAGCACCAGCGCCAGCGCGGGCAGCGCAGCTTCACCCAGGCGCTCGTCGCGGGCCAGCTGGTAGGCCATCACGGCCAGGGTGTCGCTGTTGAAGGGGCGCAGCACCAGGGTGGCGGGCAGCTCTTTCATCACGTCCACGAACACCAGCAGCGCGGCAGCCGCAGTGGAGCGGCGCAGCAGCGGGGCGTGCACCCGCCACGCCAGCCCAAGGCCCGTGGTGCCCAGCATGCGGGCCGACTCATCCAGGCTGGTGGGCACCCGGGCATAGCCGCTTTGCACCGATTGCAGCGCCACCGCCACAAACCGCACCAGGTAGGCCCACACAATGCCCAACGCCGTGGCCGTGACCCAATAGCCCGCACTGGTCTGTGGGGCCACGGCCTGCAGCCAGCCCACGGGCAGCAACAGGCCCACCACAATCACCGCGCCCGGCACCGCGTAGCCCAGCGACGCCAGTTGCGCCACGCCCCGCGTGAACCGCGCGCGCCAATCGCTCCCGTTGGAGTGCCCAGTCTGCACCCGCACGGCAAACGCCAGCCCCAGCGCCAGCACGGTGGCCAGCGCCGCACTCAAGCCCGCCAGCCACAGGCTGTTGAGGGCCCAACCCGCAAACGGGCCCCAGGGCAACTCGCCCCAGCCCTGCACCAGCGGACGCAACATGAAGGCCACGGGCAGCACAAACCCAAAAGCAATGGGCGCCAGGCACAGCGCCAGCGCCAGCGCGGCCCAGCGCCCACACAGCCGCACGGGCGTGGCCTCGGCCGCGCCGCCATGGCCGCTGCGCGTGGTGGCAAAACGCATGCGCCGCTGGGCGCCGTGCTCCAGCCTCAGCAGCAAGGCCACCAGCACCAGCAACACCGTGGCCAGCTGGGCTGCGGCCAGGCGGTTGTCCATGGACAACCATGCCTTGTAAATGCCCGCAGTGAAGGTTTGAATGCCGAAATAGCTGGCCACCCCAAAATCGGCCAGGGTTTCCATCAGCGCCAAGGCCACGCCCGCCGCCACCGCCGGACGGGCCAGCGGCAGGGCCACCTCGGCCACGCGGCGGCGCAGCGGAGCACCCAGCAGCCGGGCGGCCTCCATCAGGTGGCTGGCGCGCTCACCCAGCGCGGTGCGGGCCAGCAGGTACACATACGGGTACAGCGAAAACGTGAACACCCAAGCCGCCCCGGCGGTGTTGCGCACCTCGGGGAACACGCGCCCCTGCAGGCCAAATGCCTCGCGCAGCCACCCCTGCAAGGGGCCTGAGAACTGCAAAAAATCGGTGTAGGCATAGGCCACCACGTACGCGGGCATGGCCAGGGGCAGCAGCAGCGCCCACTCCACCACCCGTCGGCCGGTGAAGTCAAACAGCGTCACGGCACAGGCGGCCGTGAGGCCCACCACCGTCACGCCCAGCGCCACAGCCAGGCACAGCAGCAGCGACGTGCCCGTGTACCCCGGCAGCACGGTGCGCACCATTTCGCCCAGCACCAGGGCAGACTCGGGACCAAACTGCAACCACGACAGCCCCACGGCCAGCACCGGCAGCGTGAGCAACGCGGCCAGCAGTCCCAACAGCAACAGGGGCAAGCAACGGGGCATGTAAGGTTTGATCAAAGCAAATGAGAATTGTACGTATCTGCCTAAAATCACCCCATGTTCCTGAGCGTCAACCAACTGTGCATCCGTTACCCCGGCGGCGCCGCCCCTGCGGTGGACGGCGTGAGCCTGGCCCTGCGGGCGGGCGACATCGGCGTGCTGATCGGCCCGTCGGGCTGCGGTAAAACCACCCTGCTGCGCGCTGTGGCCGGGCTGGAGCGGGCGCACAGCGGCACCATTGCCATGGCGGGTGAAACGGTCAGCGCGGCGGCCACCCACGTGCCGGCCGAGCTGCGGCGCATTGGCATGGTGTTTCAGGACTACGCGTTGTTTCCCCACCTGGACGTGGGCCGCAACGTGGGCTTTGGCATTGCCCAATTGCCCAAAGCCGAGCGTGCCCAGCGTGTGGCCGAGGTGCTGGCACTGGTGGGCCTGCAAGGCATGGAAGCGCGCTACCCGCACGAGTTGTCGGGCGGGCAGCAGCAGGGCGTGGCCCTGGCCCGCGCCCTGGCCCCGCGCCCCCGCC
>CAYFFJ010000030.1:0-24201 GCA_964342395.1 uncultured Hydrogenophaga sp. | reverse complement strand
TCGCCTGCTGCTGCTGGACGAGCCGTTTTCCAACCTGGACGTGGACCTGCGCGAGCGCCTGGCCCACGAGGTGCGCGGCATTCTGAAAGCCGCTGGGGCCACGGCCCTGTTTGTCACCCACGACCAGTTGGAGGCCTTTGCCATTGGCGACACCATCGGCGTGATGCACCAGGGCCACCTGCACCAGTGGGACGACGCCTACGCCCTGTACCACCGGCCCGCCACGCGGTTTGTGGCGGAGTTCATCGGCCACGGGGTGTTTGCCCCGGCGCACATCCGCCAGACCGGGCAAGAGGTGAGTGTGCTGACCCCGCTGGGTGCCCTGCGCGACGTGGAAGAGTGCCCGCTGCCCACGGCTTACGAAGGCGGCCTGTGCGACGTGCTGCTGCGCGCCGACGACATCGTGCACGACGACGATGCCCCCGCCAAGGCGCAAATTGTGCGCAAGGCCTTTCGGGGCTCGGAGTTTTTGTACACCCTGCGCCTGGCCAGCGGCGAAGAGCTGATGACCCATGTGCCCAGCCACCACAACCACGCCGTGGGCGAGTGGATAGGCATCCGCGCGGAGGTGGACCATGTGGTCACCTTTGCGCGCGGTGGCGGGCCGGGTGCGCCGCCTGCATCGGCGGTGCCCGCCACGCCGCCCAAGCCCTGAGTCACCCCTGAGGGCTGGCACCCGCCCCGCTCTCAAGCCCCCGGTGCCGACGGGCCTGCCAGGCAGCCCAAGCTTCGCAGGCCACCACCCCCAACGCTGACAGGGCAAGCAACGGCATGGCCACCAACAGCAGCACGGCCAACACCCAAGCACCAAGGGGCAGGCTGCGCCAAGCGCCTGGCAACACACGCGGCAGCCCCAGCCAGCCTTGGCGCTTGCGCGTCCAAAACATCACCCACCCGGACACCACGCCCCAGAGCACGCCCAAGCCGAACACCAGCAGCAGCGCCTGGTTCCACACGCCAAACTCACCGCGGT
This sequence comes from uncultured Hydrogenophaga sp., assembly GCA_964342395.1. GTDB lineage: Bacteria > Pseudomonadota > Gammaproteobacteria > Burkholderiales > Burkholderiaceae_C > UBA2334. The sequence goes on along the minus strand of CAYFFJ010000030.1, from coordinate 23,228 downwards.
GAAACGGGATGCCCACCGCCGTGGCTTTGTTGAACCAGGTGAGGGAATCCCAGCCGGTGCGGTGCAGCACTTGGCCGTTTTGCCCATCCAGCCACAAGTTGAACCTTTTGGTGGGTTGGCTGCGGTCAAAATGGGTCACGCGCCAGGGCTCCTCCGCCTTTTGGGGGGCCGAGATCTGGTAGGAAATGTGCGGGGCATGGCTGCGGGTGGCATCCCAGGCTCCCTGCCAGTCCAGAAGCGTTGGCCCCACGGAGGATCGAAAGCCCTTGGGCACATCGGCTTGTTTTTGCCCCATCCACTCGGCTGCGGTCTTGATTTGTTGGCCCGCGTGGCGGCTCCAGGTCAACCCAGTGATGAGGATGGCAAAGGTCACCAAAGCCAACACCACACCGGCGAACGCATGCCACTGCTTCCAGCCCGCTCGGCCATTCACCCCAGCCTTGGGGAGTGCTGTGGCTTGGCCGCGCGGCCACCACAGACAGATCCCGGTGAGCAGCATGACCACCAGCCAGCTGGCGCTCAACTCCAGCATCCAGCGCCAGTCGTTGCCTTGGAGCAGCGATGAATGCAGGCGTTTGGACCACGTGCCAAACCGGTCCATTTCCCCGTGCACGCCCAACACGTCCCCCCGGTAGGGATCGACGTAGACGATGCTGCCCTGCGGAGCAGGGTGGTCCGAATGCGCTTTGTCATGCCCCGACCCATGTGCTTGAGGTGGAGCGCTGAAATACACGCGGATGGATTGAAGGGGCGTATCGGGCGTCACCACATAACGCAATGCGCCCCCACGGGGTGCGGCTTGCTGGGCCAACGACACCAATGCATCCAGCTTCAGGGGGGCACCCGATGCTGTCACACGGTCCAGGTGGCCGTGCAAAACCGCCTCGATTTGTGGGGTGAAAATGTACAGAATACCGGTCAGCGTGCCGACCACGGCAAACGGTGTGGCCAGAAAAGCCGCCCACAGGTGAAGGCGCCAGATCAGGCTTTTTCGCTGAGCCCATGTGGAAGATGTCATGGTGGTGTCCCATCCCTTCGTTGTATTGACATTCAATGTTTCATGCCGGCGCCCAGCGCGGTGACGGGGGCTTTGATGTCTTGGGTGAAGCGTTTTTTGGCCGCGTCTTCAAACACCAAGGTCAGGGACACCACATCGCCGCCTTTCAAAGGGGCCTTCAGGTCCATCAGCATCACGTGGTAGCCACCGGGTTTGAGTTCGGTGGTGCGGCCAGCGGCCAAGTCCAGGCCGGGCACCTGGCGCATCTTCATCACATCTTTGTCCATGGCCATTTCGTGGATTTCAGACACACCGGCAACGGGTGTACTGACAGACACCAGGCGGGTGTCTTTGTCGGCAGTGAGGCGCATGAACGCACCGGTGGCCTTTTGGGTGGCCACGGTGCCACGCACCCACGCGCCGTCCACTTTCACGGTTTGAGCCCACAGGGATGAGGCAGACAGGGCCAGCACGGCGGTGGCCAACAGGTGTCGAGGGGTCATGAAAAAGCGCCTTGAGAAAAAGGAAAAACGGAGTGAACTTCAAGGGATTGCCGCCACCGCACAGCTGCGGTGAGCCCCAAGCAGGGGCGTGGCTTCAGAGGCAACCCAGACCGCGCCGGACTGGCGCAATGGGGTCAGGCGAAGGCAGGAGGCGCGCGCGATTGCGCGGCAGCCCACACGAACAGTGGGCGTGGGGCTTGCAAGAAGGCAGGCGGGGCATCAGGCCCAAACACCAGCGGCACGGCCAGCGCTGCGGGCAGCGTGGGCACACCCGCCAGCGGGTTGTGGGTGGCACACCAGTCGCAGCGGTCCATCAAGACCTGGGGACCTGAGGGCAGGCTGTGGGCAGCGGGGTCGCTGGCTTGTCCAGCGGGGGTAGCCGCCACATCAGCCGTGGCCTGCTTCACCCAGGCCATGCCACTGACGGTGCACACCTCCACCCAACCTCGGCCATCGGCCGGGGCAGACACCACGGCGTGCGACAACACCGGCAGCAAACTGGCCAGGAGCAACGCCAAAGTGGCGAGCCAGGCGCTCAGTTGGCGGTGGGCACGGCGGGTGAACATGGGGCGCGAGTCTAGCAGTCCGAAACGACGCCCAAAGGCCCGGGTGAGCGCAAACATCCCTGCCACGCACACAAAAGACACCCCATGTGTGTGGGTGGCGGTATACAGTTCAAGCACCCCCCTACGCGCATGAAAACCGCACCTGCCCCGATGCCCGGTCCCAAGCGGCAACAGCAGATACAAGACCTGCTGCTGTCGCTGGCCACCGCGTTCATCGACCCCGACCTGGCCCAACTGGATGCCGCGCTCCAGCAGGCCCTGGCCGACATGGCTGAACTTGTCAGCGCCGACCGCGCCTACCTGCTGTCTTACGACATTGGCGCCCAAACCGCCACCAACACCCACGAGTGGTGCGCCCCTGGCGTGGCGCCGCACATCCAGCGTTTTCAAAACGTGGCCCTGGCCGATTACGCCGACTGGATGGCCCCACACCTGCGCGGCGAGGCCATCTGTGTGGACGACGTGTCCGCCCTGCCCCCCAGCGGACTGAAGCAGTTGCTGCAAGGCCTGCAACTGAAAAGCACACTGGCCTTGCCCCTCATGGACGGCACTGCCTGCCTGGGCTGCGTGGGTTTTGACGCCGCGCGGGCCGCAGTGCCCTACTTGAGAGAGCACATCCAACTGCTGACCTTGTTCGCCCGACTGCTGGTGAACGTGCGGCGCAAACAGCGGGTGGCCCAAACCCTTCAAGCCCAGCGCGACACGCTGCAACTCATTCTGGACCACGCCCCCATTGGCATCTGGCTGCAAAACGGCCAGGGCAAAGTGGCATTTGCCAACCGCGCGTTTTGCCAGGCCATTGGGGTGCCGGAAGACCAGTTCAAGGCGGTGGACCACTACGCCCAACTGATCCCCCCCGACTTCAGGGCCCAGTGCCTGGCCTCGGACGGCAAAGCCCTGGCCAGCCCAGGCACCAGTGAAACCCACCAGCAACTGCCGTTTGCCGACGGCAGCGTGCACGACCTTCGTGTGATCAAGGCCGTCAAGCGCGATGCACAGGGCCACCCCGAATGCCTGGTGGGCCTGAGCGTGGACATCACCAACGACCTGGCCAAGCAGCGTGCGCTGGCCGCCAGCGAAGAACGCCTGCGCATGGCACTGGCCGCCGCCAAACAGGCCTGGTTCGAGGTGGAAGTGGCCACCGGCCACGTCACGCTCAGCCCCGAATACCCGGAGTTGATCGGGCACGATTTGTCGGCACAGGCGTTCCACATGGCCCACTGGCATGCCCAGGTACACCCCGACGACCGAGAACAGGCTTGGGACATTTTTCAGCGTGTGGTGCGCGAAGGCGGCCCTCTGTCGGTGGACTACCGCCGCCAAACCACCTCCGGAGGCTGGAAATGGCTGCGCTCGGTGGGCAAGGTGAGCGAGCGCGACGCGCAGGGCAAGCCGCGGCGGGTGGTGGGCATACTCACCGACATCCAACAGCTCAAGGCCCACGAAATCCAGCTGGAGCAGATGGCCCACTTTGACATGCTGACCGGCCTGCCCAACCGCGTGCTGCTGGCCGACCGCCTGCACCAGGCCATGGCACAGGCGCAGCGCCGCGACCGCACACTGGCGGTGTTGTACCTGGACCTGGACGGGTTCAAGCGCGTGAACGACACCCACGGCCATGACACCGGCGACCAATTGCTCAAGGCCTTGTCGTTGCACCTGGGAGCTGCGCTGCGCGAGGGCGACACCATGGCCCGCCTGGGCGGCGACGAATTTGTGGCCGTGCTGCAAGACGTGCCCGACCTCGCCGCCTGCCGCCCCATCCTGGAGCGCCTGTTGGCCGCGGCACGCCAGCCCCTGGCGTTGGGCGACACCTCCGTGACCATCTCGGCCAGCCTGGGTATGACGTTTTTCCCGCAAAGCGAAGACGTGGACGGCGACCAGCTGCTGCGCCAGGCAGACCAGGCCATGTACCAGGCCAAGCTGCTGGGCAAAAACCGCTTTGCGGTGTTCGACACCGCGCAGGCGCTTGAAGTCCAGGGGCGGCAGCAAACCCTGAACCGGCTGCGCGAAGCGCTGGCGCGGGGCGAGTTTGTGCTGCATTTCCAGCCCCAGGTAAACATGCGCACAGGCGAGGTGGTGGGGGCAGAAGCGCTTATTCGCTGGCAGCACCCCAGCAAAGGCCTGCTGGGGCCGGCCGCGTTTTTGCCCGCCCTCGCCGGCCATGCCCTGGCCATCGAGGTGGGCACATGGGTGCTGGACACCGCGCTGCGCACCCTGCGGGACTGGCGCGCCGCCGGGCTGGCGCTGCCGGTCAGCGTCAACGTGGACGCGCAGCAACTGCAGCACCCCGACTTTGTGCCCCACCTGCAGGCCCTGCTGCAAAACCACCCCGGTGTGCGCCCCGGCGACCTGGAGCTGGAGGTGGTGGAATCCAGCGCACTGGACGACGTGGAGCAAGCCAGCCAGACCATGGCGCGGTGCGCCGCGCTGGGTGTGGGTTTTGCCCTGGACGACTTCGGCACCGGTTATGCCTCACTCACCTACCTGCGCCGCTTGCCCGCCAGGCTGCTGAAAATCGACCAGAGTTTTGTGTGCGACATGTTGGAAGACCCTGACGACCTGGCCTTGATGAAAGGCATGGTGGGGCTGGCCAACGCCTTTCGGCGGCAAGTCATTGCCGAAGGGGTGGAAACCGCCGAACAAGCCGTCGTGCTGCTGGCCATGGGCTGTGACTGGGGCCAGGGCTTCGGCATTGCCCGCCCCATGCCCGGGGCCGACCTGCCTGCCTGGGTGGCACACTGGCGCCCCCCTGCCGCGTGGCAGGACCGCACCGCCTGAGCAGATGATGACCGGGGGCGCCCAGCGTCAGATGGCGGGGCGGCTGAGCTCTTGTTGTTCCAGCTGCATGGCGACGTTGCTCACCACCGACGACACCGATGGCCGACCGGTTTCCATGATGCAGTGGGCGGTTTCGCGGTACAGCGGGTCGCGCACACGGTGCAACTCTTTCAGCCGCCCCAAGGGGTCGTCCACCTGCAACAAGGGGCGGGTTTTGTCGTGGCGCAGGCGGCGAAAAATGTCGTCGGGGTTGGACTTCAGGTACACCACCCAGCCGTGGTCGCGCAGCACCTGGCGGTTGCTGGCGCGCAGCGGCGTGCCACCGCCGGTGGACAACACGATGCCGGGCAAACGGACCAGCTCGGCAATGGTGGCCTCTTCGCGGTCGCGAAAGGCCTGCTCACCCGCCTGCTCGAAATACTCGCGGATGGAACAGCCCAGGGTTTTTTCCAACACGTGGTCGGAGTCGTAAAAATATCGGCCCAGCCGACGGGCCAGGTGGCGGCCCACGGTGGACTTGCCCGAGCCGGGCAGGCCCACCAGAAACACCGACGTGGGCACCACCGCAACCACGGCGGGCTCAGACGCAGCAAATGTGTTCAAACGGCCCTCCGGTCGGTGGCGGGCGCAGAGGCCCTTGGGGTGTCGAGGGGGACTGAAACCCAGGCTTGGGCCAGGGTACCGATGGCCGTGCGCAAATCTTGCGCCCAGGCACGGCGGTCGCGCCCCTGGGACCACTCGGGCTCGGCCCACTGCACGCTGGCCACCAGGGGAGGGCTGCTGAAGGTGCGCCACAACGAGGCCAGCAGCGTGGTGTCGCCAATGTAGGTGGGGGCATCGCTGCGCTGGCCGGTGGCCGCATCCAGGTAAGCCAGGGCCACGGCCTGCACCGGGGCCGGGGCGGCAATGGGGGCTTGCAACACGTTGGCATGGAAGGGCAGCAGCTCGCACCCGTCGCCGGTGGTGCCTTCGGGAAACACGGCCAACACATCGCCCTCGCGCAGGGCTTCCACCATGTGGTGCACCACACGCATGGCGTCGCGGCGGTTTTCGCGTTCGATGTAGAGCGTGCCCGCACCGGTGATGAGGGTGCCCAGCAGGGGCCAGTGCTTCACATCGGCCTTGGACACAAAACGGGCCGGGCGCACGGCATTCAGCACCAATATGTCCAGCCACGAAATGTGGTTGGCCACCACCAGCAAGGGGCCGCTGGCCAGGGGCTCGCCACCGGTGCGCAGCGACACGCCGATGGTCTGCAACATCTGCAACGACCAGGCCTGCACCTGCCGCTGGCGCTCGTCGGGTGCCAGGCGGTGGAAGCTGCGGTGGATGGTCCACAGCCCGCGCAGCACATGGCCCAGTGCGCGCACGACGCGCACGGCGGCCAGCAAATGTCGGGGAAGGCCCATGGGGTTGATCCGTTGCGGTGTCTGTCGGTGAAGGGTCAGCTGGCGGCGGCGTCAAAGGCCAGTTGCCCGCCCACCAACGTGGCACGCACCACAGCGGGCATTTCCTGGCCGATGAAAGGCGTGTGTTTGCCTTGGCTGCGCAGGCACTCGGGCTGCGGAGTCCACCAGGCATTGGCGTCGAACACACACAGGTCGGCCACGCCGCCTTCCACCAGGCGGCCTGCGCTGGCAGACAGCGTGCCCAGGCTCTGGCCCAGCACCCGGGCGGGGCCGGTGGTGAGGGTGGCCAGTGTGCGCAGCCAGTCCACGCCATCGGCCTGCGCCCAGCGGGTGGCCAGCGACAGCAGCAGCTCCACGGCAGTGGCGCCCACCTCGGCCTCGGCAAAAGGCAGCACTTTGGCGTCTTCGTCCACGGGGGTGTGGTCGGACACCAGGGCGTCGATGGTGCCGTCGGCCAGCGCGGCGCGCAAGGCATCGCGGTCACGCTGCTGGCGCAGCGGGGGCGACAGGCGGGTGCGGCTGTCAAAGTAGCCCAGGTCCACGTCGATCAGGTGCAGGTTGTGCACGCTCACGTCACAGGTCACGGGCAGGCCTTCGGCCTTGGCCTGGCGCACCAGCTCAATGCCGGCGGCGCTGCTGATGCGGCACAGGTGCACGGCGGCGCGGGTGCTGCGCACCAGCTCGAAAATGGTGTGCAGCGCAACCAGCTCGGCCGCCACCGGAATGCCGGCCAAGCCCATGCGGGTGGCCAGCGCACCGCTGGCGGCCACGCCCTTGCCCAGCCACGCGTCTTGCGGGCGCAGCCAGGTGGTGTAGCCAAAGGTGCCCGCGTATTGCAGGGCGCGTTGCAGCACCTGGGTGTTGACGACGGGCACCTCGGCCTGGCCGAAGGCGATGCAACCGGCCTCGGTCAGCTCGACCATTTCGGTCAGCACTTCGCCCTTCAGCCCCCGGGTGAGTGCCCCCAGCGGGAACACGCGGGCCTGGTGCAGTTTTTCGGCGCGGTGCTTCAGCATGTCCACCAGGCCGGGTTCATCGAGCACGGGGTCGGTGTCGGGCGGGCACACCAGGCTGGTGACGCCACCGGCCACGGCGGCGGCCATTTCGCTCTCCAGCATGCCGGCGTGTTCCTGGCCCGGTTCGCGCAGGCGCACCGACAGGTCGATGAAGCCGGGCGACACGATGCAGCCCGTGGCGTCAAGGGTGCGGTTGGGGGTGAAGCCGCTGCCCTCGGCCCCCAGGCCGGGTTTGATGGCGATGATGCGCCCGGCGGCCACGGCCACGTCGGCCAACTGGTCCAGGCCCGAGGCGGGGTCCACCACCCGCCCACCGCTGATGAGAATCTTCATGGCTGTTCCTGACGAATGTGCGTGAATGTGTGCATGAATTTTTAAAGCTTTTTTGGCACCTAGCGCTTGATGGGTATGTGTTTTCAGCTATTGGAATGTCCAGCCACAATGCCCATCACGGCCATGCGCACGGCAATGCCAAAGGTCACCTGGTTCAGCACCACGCTTTGTGCGCCATCCAGCACGGCCGAGTCAATTTCCACGCCCCGGTTCACTGGGCCGGGGTGCATGACGATGGCGTCGGGCTTGGCCCATTGCAGGCGCTCGGTGGTCAGGCCAAAGCTCTTGGCAAATTCCTGGCTTGACGGCAGCAGCGCGCCGCTCATGCGTTCGTTTTGCAGGCGCAGGGTCATGACCACGTCGGCACCGCTGATGCCTTCTTTCAGGTCGTTGCACACGCGCACGCCCATGGCCGCCATGTCGGCGGGCACCAGGGTGCGGGGCCCCACCACGCGCACCTCGGCACAGCCCAGGGTGGTGAGGGCGTGGATGTTGGAGCGCGCCACGCGCGAGTGCAGCACGTCGCCCACGATGGCCACCGTCAGGTTGGCAAAACCGCCCTTGAAGTGGCGGATGGTGTAGGCATCCAGCAGGCCTTGCGTGGGGTGGGCGTGGCGGCCGTCACCGGCATTCACCACGTGCACGTGCGGCGCCACGTGTTGGGCAATCAAATAGGGGGCGCCGCTTTCGCTGTGGCGCACCACAAAAATGTCGGCCGCCATGGCCGACAGGTTGGCAATGGTGTCGAGCAGGCTTTCACCTTTCGAGGCCGAGCTGCGCGCAATGTCGAGGTTGATGACGTCGGCGGAAAGGCGCGTGGCCGCGATCTCGAACGTGGTGCGGGTGCGGGTGCTGTTTTCGAAAAACAGGTTGAACACACTTTTGCCGCGCAGCAGGGGCACCTTTTTCACCTCGCGGTCGCTGACCGACACGAAGTTGGCCGCCGTGTCCAGGATGTGGGTGAGGATGTCTTTGGACAGCCCTTCGGTGCTGAGCAGGTGGATCAGCTCGCCGTGCTTGTTCAGTTGGGGGTTGCGGTGGATCTTCATGGCGTGTGCGGTTCGGGGGGAACGTGTGGGTTCAGGCGGCGCGGGTGTCGGGGCCGGCCACCAAACTCAGGGTGCCATCGTCGGCGCGGGCCAAGTCGAGCTTCTGGCTGGCGGGCAGGCTCACGCGGGCGGCGGCCAGCGCGGCCTCCAGCGGCAGTTCGCGCCCGCCCCGGTCCACCAGCACCACCAGCGTGACGCTGGCGGGGCGGCCGTAGTCGAACAGTTCGTTGAGCACGGCGCGGATGGTGCGGCCGGTGTGCAGCACGTCGTCCACCAGCAGCACGTGTGCTCCGTTCACGTCGAACGGCAACGCGGTTTGTGCCGTGGCGGCCATGCCGCGGCGGGCAAAGTCGTCGCGGTGCATGGCCGACGAAATCACGCCCGCCTTGCCCGCCAGTCCCAGGTCGGCCTGCAGCCGCTCGGCCAGCCAGGCCCCGCCCGAGGTGATGCCCACCAGCTGGCGCGGCTGGTGTGCCAGCAGCGTCATTTGCCGCACGCCGCGCAGCAGGGTTTGGTACAGCGCCTCAGCGTCCAGGTGAAGTGTGCTCATGGCAGGCTCCTCAAAAACTGTTCAAGAATGATGCAGGCCGACGCGGCATCGGCATCGGCGGCACCCAGCGAATGGGCCTCGGTGGTGCTGTAGCGCTCGTCCACCTCGTACACGGTCAGTTGGGTGCGTTCGCGCAACTGGTTGGCAAATTTGCGGGCACGCTTCGTGTTTTCGTGGGCCGCGCCATCGGGGTGAAAGGGCACGCCCACCACCAGGGCATCGGGCTGCCACTCCTTCACGCGCTTGACCACTTCCAGCAACTGGGCCTCGCCACTGGCCTTGACCGTGGCCAGCGGACTGGCGCTTTGGGTGATGCGGTTGCCCGACGCCATGCCGGTGCGCTTCAACCCATAGTCCAGCGCCAGAAACAGCTGCTGGCGGGAGGGCACACTCACCGGGCCGGCCAGGTTGGCACCGGGCTGGGGTTTGGGCGCGGTGCTCACGAGTGGCCCGCCTCGGGCGAAATCATCCAGGCTTGCAAGCCCAGCAGGCCCAGGGCCTCGTCGTAACGGCGCTCCACCGGCACGTCAAAAATGAGTTCGGGTTTGGCTTCCACCGTGAGCCAGCTGTTTTCGGTGATTTCCGACTCCAGCTGCCCCTGCCCCCAACTGGCATAGCCCAGCGACACAAACACCCGGCGCGGCCCGGCCCCGGACGACATGGCTTCCAACACGTCGCGCGAGGTGGTCATTTCCAGCCCGCCGGGAATGGTCAGGGTGGAGGCGTAAATGGACTCGTCGGCCGTGCCCACCGGGTCGTGCAGCACAAAACCGCGCTCGGTCTGCACCGGACCGCCCTGAAACACGGGCTGTTCGGCCAGGTCGGGCCGGGCCAGTGGCAATTCCACCTTGTCAAACAGGTGGCGCATGCGGATGTCGGACGGCTTGTTGATGACCAGGCCCAACGCGCCGCGCTCGCTGTGTTCGCACATGTAGACCACGCTGCGGCCAAAAACCTCGTCCTGCAAGCTGGGCATGGCAATCAGGAAATGGTTGGTGAGGTTGATGGAGGCAGAATCGTCAGACATGTCCTGATTTTAGGCGACCCCCCTGCAAGCCACTGGCCACGCCACGGCCCCACCCGCCATGCCCCACCGCCACACCCCGAGCCCCCACGACCGTGGGCTGATGTGGTTCCGCCGCGACCTGCGTGCCCACGACAACGCCGCGCTCTACCACGCCCTGAAAACCTGCAGGCAGGTGTGGTGCGTGTTTGTGCTGGACCGCGCCATCCTCGACCCCCTGCCCCGCGCCGACCGGCGGGTGGAGTTCATCCGCGAAAGCCTGGTGGACCTGGACCGGCAGCTGCACGACCTGGGCCAAGCCCACGGCCACGCGGATGTGCGGTTGCTGGTGGCGCACGGCGATGCAAAGGAAGAAATAGCAAACTTTGTACGCCAGTCAAGCGCCACAGCCGTTTTTTGCAACCACGATGACGAACCCGACGCCCTGGCCCGCGACGCCCGGGTGCGCGGCCACCTGGCGCACCACGGCGTGGCGCTGTACACCTACAAAGACCACGTGATTTTTGAGCGGCAAGAGGTGCTGACGCAGCAAGGCCGCCCGTTTGGGGTGTTCACGCCCTACAAAAATGCGTGGCTCAAGCAGCTCACCGACTTCCACCTGAAGGCCTACCCCACCCGCCGTTACGCGGCATCGCTGGCCAACGCGCTGGCCGCCCACCCGCAAACCGGCGTGCCCACGCTGGCCGACTTCGGGTTTGAGCCCACCCACCTGTCGGCCCTGCGCATCCTGCCGGGCAGCACGGGGGCGGCCACGCTGCTGGAAGACTTTGTGCAACGCATCGACCACTACCAGCGCGCCCGTGAATTCCCGGCGGTGAAAGGCCCCAGTTACCTGGGCGTGCACCTGCGGTTTGGCACGGTGTCCATCCGGGCGCTGGCCTCGCTGGCCTATGCCCTGCACCTGCAAGGCAACAGCGGTGCCAGCACCTGGCTGAGCGAGTTGATCTGGCGCGATTTCTACCACCAGATACTGGCTCACCACCCGCGTGTGGTGGGCCATGCGTTCAAGCCCGAATACGACGCCATCCAGTGGGAGCACGGCAAACACGCCGAAGCCCTGTTTGCCGCCTGGTGCGAAGGCCGCACCGGCTACCCGCTGGTGGACGCGGCCATGGCGCAACTCAACCAAACCGGCTACATGCACAACCGCCTGCGCATGGTGACCGCCAGTTTTCTGTGCAAAGACCTGGGGCTGGACTGGCGCTGGGGCGAGCGCTACTTTGCCGAAAAGCTCAACGACTTCGACCTCGCCGCCAACAACGGCGGCTGGCAGTGGGCCAGCTCCAGCGGGTGCGATGCGCAACCGTATTTCCGCGTCTTCAACCCCACCAGCCAGAGCGAAAAATTCGACGCCGAAGGCCGCTTCATCCGCCGCTATGTGCCCGTGCTGGCCGGGCTGACGAACCACGCCATCCACGCCCCCTGGCTGGCCAAACCGCTGGAACTGGCATCGGCCGGTGTGGTGCTGGGGCAAAACTACCCGCGCCCCGTGGTGGACCACGCCACCGCCAGGTCGGTGACCTTGCAGCGTTATGGCGTGGTGAAAAAACCCCTGGCGTGACCCAGGCGCCCCTCAGGCGGGCTGAGCATTCGGCTGTTGCTGGGCCACGTAGCGCTGGATCAGCGCCAGCAATTCGTCTTCGGGGTAAGGCTTGCCCAGGTAGTGGTCCACACCCAGTTCGCGGGCGTGTTCGCGGTGTTTGGCTGCGATGCGCGAGGTGATCATGATGACCGGCAGGCTGGCCAGGCGGTCGTCAGCACGGATGTTGCGCACCAGGTCAAACCCGTCCATGCGCGGCATTTCAATGTCGGACAGCACCACGGCTGGGCGCTCTTGTGCCAGCCTTTCCAGGGCCTGCAAACCGTCGGCGGCCAGGGCCACGCGGTAGCCTTCGCGCTGCAGCAGTCGCTGCGTGACGCGGCGCACGGTGATGGAGTCGTCCACCACCAGCACCAGCGGCGGGCCTGACGGGGCCGCCACGGCATCGCCAGGGCCGCCCCGACCATCGGCAGGCAAGGGTGCCGCTTGCCGACTGGCCCAAGGCGCCGCCTGTGCGCCATACACCGCCGCCAGCGCCACGGGGTTGTAGATGAGCACCACAGCGCCCGACGCCAGCACGGTCATGGCCGTCAAGCCAGGCAAACGCGACAACTGAGGCCCCAGGTTTTTCACCACCACTTCCTGGTTGCCCAGCACCTCGTCCACGTGCAAGGCCACGCGCTGCGACGCGCTTCGGAAAATCACCACCGGCAGGGTGCGCCCCACCACCTCGGCGCTGCCCGCCGACGTCTGCAACAACGCACCGGCCCAATAAAACGGCACCACCTCGCCCGCCACGCTGAGCTGGCCGCTGTGGCGGGCCGCATCCAGCTCGGCGGGTGTGACGCGGCGCACCACCTCCACCAAACCCGAAGGCACGCCCATCGAGAACGCCCCCGCGCGCAACATCACCACCTGGGTGACGGCAGTGGTGAGCGGCAACACCATGCGGAACTGCGTGCCCTGCCCTGCCGTGCTGTGGGCGGCCACCCGCCCGCCCAAGCCCACCACGTCGGAGCGCACCACGTCCATGCCTATGCCACGGCCTGACAGGCCGGTGACCTCGGTGGCCGTGGTCAGGCCAGGCGCAAAAATCAGCTGTGCGGTGGCCTCGTCGTCCCACGCGTCGGCCGTGGGCATCAGCCCCTGGGTCACCGCTTTTGCGCGGATGCGGGGCAAGTCCAGCCCCGCACCGTCGTCTTCAAACACCACCGACACGTCGTTGCCTTCTTGCGCCAAGCGGATGGTGATCTGGCCCTCGGGCGCTTTGCCTGCGGCCACGCGGGCCTGGGGCAGCTCAATGCCATGGCCCACACAGTTGCGCAGCAGGTGCTCGAAAGCCGGGGTCATGCGGTCGAGCACACCGCGGTCCATCTCAATGGAGCCGCCAAAAATGTCCAGCCGCACCTGCTTGCCCGTTTCTTTGGCCGACTGGCGCACCACGCGGTAGAGGCGGTCGGAAATGCCCTCGAACTCCACCATGCGCGTGCGCAACAGGTCGCGTTGCAGCTCACGGGTCTGGCGGGCCTGGGCGGCCAGACCGTCTTCGGTGGCTTCCACCGCGCGTTGCAGGTTGCGCTGCACGGTGGCCACGTCGTTGACCGACTCGGCCATCATGCGGGTGAGTTCTTGCACGCGGGTGAAGCGGTCGAACTCCAGCGGGTCAAACGCCGCTTCAGCCTCTTTGGCGTGCGCCATGCGCGACTGCATCTGGCTCTCGGCCTGCAGCTCGATGTCGCGCAGTTGCAGGCGCAAGCGGTCCAGGTTGCCGGTGAGATCGGTCAACGAGCCGCGCAGCTGGCCCAGCTCGGCCTCCATGCGAGAGCGGGTGATCATGACCTCGCCCGTCTGGTTCACCAGCCGGTCCAGCAGTTCGGCGCGCACGCGCACCGCCGCCCCCACCGGCGCTTTGAGGGCTGGCGACGGCAACACGGCAATGGGCAACGCGCTGTCCATGGATTGCAACTCAGGGGCTGCATCCATCGGTCGAACCCGTGCGTCGCCCCCCGGGGCTGGCGGCGGGTTGTCCAGCGTCGGCGGCAACTGCTCGGGCACGGTGGTGACGCGGTGGGCCACTGGCGTTGTGGCAGGCAAACGCAGCACGTCAAAGCGGTTGACGATGTCGTCGTAGCTTGCCAGCAGGGGGGCAACCAAAGCACTGTCACGCACATCGGAGCCCAGGCGCTCGGCCTGGGTTTCAAGGCGGTGTGCCATTTCACCCAGGCGCAAGGCACCGGCCAGGCGCGCACTGCCCTTCAGGGTGTGCAAAGTGCGCAACACCTCGGTCCGGGCCGACGTGTTGTCGGGCCTGGCGGCCCACTGGCGCAGGGCCGCGCCCAGGTGAGGCAACAGCTCTTGGCCTTCTTCTTCGAAAATTTGGAACAAGTCGGCATCGAGCGTATCCACCGCGTCGATGTCGTCGTCGACGTAGGCAATGGTGCCCGTTTCGGGGGTGGCCGAGGCCTCTTGCGCGCCAACGCCCGCAACCGCTGGTTCCGGTTCCGGTTCCGGTTCCGGTTCCGGCTCCGGTTCTGGTTCTGGTTCTGGTTGGACGGCATCTGGGAACGCCAGTGCGAAATCGGGCGGCGCAAACGCGGAGGTGTCGTCTGGCCCCTCCGGGTCTGCCACTGGCGGGGCCTGGTGCACAAATGCCGTGAGGGCCGCCACCAGCGCGGGCGGGGGCTCCTTCAGGAAACCGGCGGCGAACTGGTGCAGCAGGCGACGGACGTCTTCCGCTGCGGCCACGAACAGGGCCGCTTCTTCGGGCGAGGCAGGGCGACCGCCCAGGGCATGGTCGTGCGACGCGTCGAGTGCGTGCTCCAGTGCCCGCGCCAGTTCTGACAAGGCCACAAACCCCACCGCAGCCGAGGCACCGGCCAAGGAGTGCGCCAAGGCTGCACTGGGCTCGGGCACGGGCTGTTCGCACTCCAACTCCCATTCGGCAAGTCCATGGCTGAGGCGACGGGACCATTCGTCGGCCTCGTTCAAGAACACATTGAACAACCGCACCCCCATGCGAAGAGGACCGATGACTTTCACATCGTCGTCGGCGGCCACAGCCAATTCGGGCTCTCCAAAATCCAGCGCCACGTGAGGCAACTCGCTTTCAGGCACAGGGTCGGGCAGCGCGTCCTCGAATGTCTCAACCGTCTCAAAAGTTTCCAACACGTCCAACAGCAGGGGCTCGGCTGGGCCGGACACATCGCCCCCCCAATCCAGCGCCAAGTCATCGAGAGACAGTTCTTCAACGGTGGTTTCCACCGGCGTGTTGTCTTGGGTGGGCACGTCCCAGACAAAATCCACCCCGTCGAGCACGGCGGTATGCACCGGCGCCGGCTCAGGGCATGAGATCTCAGGCTCAGGCTCTGGCTCTGGCTCAGTGGGGGGCAGAGGGGTTTCGGCAACCAGGCTGTCGAAATCGATGTCCCACACATCGTCTGGCAACAACCCGCCATCGGGCTGCGTGGCGCTGTCATCCACCGGATGCAACTCCGCGGGTTCGGTGTCTTCAAAAGTGGGCACCGGCGCTTGGGCGAGGGCGTCTTCATCCTCCCACAGGGGCAGCCAGCGGCCTTCCAGGCGCAAGGCCTCGGCGCTGCGTTGGAACGGCGCCGCTTGCCAAGCGTCGCCACGGTGGGCCGCAATGTCTTCAACCCACTGCCCCAAGGCCTCCAGCGACTGCTGGCACAGCGCACACAGTTCGGCATTGGCGGGCTTGGACTCGGCGAGCCAAGCGTTCATCACCTGCTCCAGCGCCCAGGAAGCTTCGCCAAAAACCGACAAACCCACCATGCGCGAGCTGCCCTTGAGGGTGTGGAACGCACGCCGCAACGTGGTCATGTCGGCCAGGCTGTCTGGGGCTTCGACCAGTGCCGCCAACGCGGCTTGTCCGGCCTGGGTCACGTCACGGGCCTCTTCCAGGAAGATGCCAAGCAGGTCGTCTTCCACCAGGACAGGTCCGGTATCGGATGGAACGGGCTCTGGCGGGGTGGGCTCGGTCACGGCCACCAGGTGGGTGAGCGCCTGGGCGCCGGCCTCCACACCTTCGGAGGAGACAAGGGCAGCGGCCTCGCGTGCGGCAGCGGCCACGGCTGGGTGATCGGCCAGTGCGGCATCGTGGGCCAACTCGCCCAGGCGCTGGGTGAGGCCAGGTATGTCCAACGTACGGGTGCCTTCGTCCAGCACGTTGCGCACCACGTCGTCCACCGACTGGGTGAGCTGCTGGCTGGGTGAGGCCTGCGGGGACACCGGGGATGTGGCCGGTGCGGCCCGGCCCATCAGGGGCTGCAACTCGCCCAAGGCGCTGTCGAACACAAACAGCTTGCGCGCCAGCACGGGCTGGTAATTCAGCATGTCGATGAGGAAACTGAGCGCGCTGAGGTTGTTGGCCAAATGGCTGAACGTGCCGGCCTCCTGAGCGCGGGCCACGTCGATCTCATCGGCCAACATGTCTTCCACATTGGTGCGCATGTGCGCCACGGCCTGCGCGGCGTGGTCCAGACCCAGCACCGACAACACCCCGCGCATTTGGGCCAGTTGCTGCGGCACTCGCACGAGGTCGTCTTTGTGCGATGGGTCGCGCGCAAACTGGTCCAGTGCGCGCTCCAACTCGCTCAGGCTGACTTTGAGTTCGCCCACCACGCTGCCCATGGTGTGGCGGTCGCTGACGCGGCGGTACAGGTCCTCCATCCAGGCTTCCAAGGGCAGCGAAGGAAAGCCCGCGT
Organism: uncultured Hydrogenophaga sp.; assembly: GCA_964342395.1. Classification (GTDB taxonomy): domain Bacteria; phylum Pseudomonadota; class Gammaproteobacteria; order Burkholderiales; family Burkholderiaceae_C; genus UBA2334. Next base: position 6,736 of record CAYFFJ010000030.1, on the reverse strand, counting down.
GTGCCGCTTGCACGCGCTGGGCCATGTTCTGCATGCGATCACCCAGGAGCGGATCGTTGGGGTCCATGTCTTGCATGACCGCTTCGAGGTAGAGCACGGCCGTGGCCACCTCCAGCCCCAGCTCGGCACTGGGCAGGGGCCCTGCGGGGTCCACGGCCTGCGAGAGCGCTGCGCCCAATGGCGCCGCGTCAGGCAAGATTTTTTTGAGCGATTCGTTGACCAACCCAAATTGGTCCACCACCTGGCGGACTTTGGCGGTATCGCCCCCGGTCAGCAGGGTCCAGCCCTCTTTGGCGGCGTTGGTGCGTTTGCGAGCCTGGGCCAGCAGAGCGGGGTCGTATCGGCCCAGGGTGGCGTGGTCGTAGTCCACCGCAACCGCGCTGGCCAGGCCGTGCGCTTGTCGCACCACGTCCAGCCAAGGCGTGGGCATGGCCGCAGGCACCCGGGCCTGAGCGGCAAAAAACAACAGGTCGTGTTGCAGCACCGACGACACTTCGCCGCCCTGGGCCTGGGTGGTGTATTGCAGCAACACGCGAGACGCCGCGCGTTTGACATGCACATCACTGGGCAGCAATGCGTGCTGCACGGCCTCAAAGTAGGCCGCTGCCGCACACCAGAACACACGCTGGGCGTATGCCGCGCTACCCGCGGCCAAACCGGCGGCCACCTGTTTGAGGTGCCCGGCCGCCACCGGGTGCTGGCTTTTCATGACGTGCAGCACGTAGCGGTCGAACTGCGCCCGCACGTCCGGGCCGGGCGACAACGGAGAAAGGGCCTGTCCCTCGGGCCACGCCATGTGGGTGGCACGGGCTGGCGCGGGCCACAAATCGGCGGGGTGGATGCGCTGGGCTGCCGCCAGCTCTTGCACGTCGCGGTACTGGGCAAACAGGGCCACAGGGCTCACGGCCTTGTTGTTGAGCACCGCCTCCAGGTATTCCACCAGCGCAAAACCGGCTTTTTCCATTTTGGCAATGGCGGCGTCGGTGCACACATGGGGCCGACTGAGGAACCGCTGAACGGCGGCCTCCATGCCCCTGACCACGGTGGCCGGGGCCTGAAAACCCACCATGTCCAGCGCGCCCACCACCTGGTGCAACTGACTGCGGGCAATGCGCAAAGGAGCGGGGTCGGCAGCGGCCAGGTCAGACTCGCGGGCCTGCTGCGTTTCGGTGGCGTAACGCTTGAGCGCCTTGTGAGCGGCATCCAGGGATTTGCGCAGCTCGTCGAAAACCCAGGCCAGGGGACCTAGGTCGGTGACGGTGGCGTCCACCGCGTCGGACACTGGGCTGTGGGGGTGCATATCAAGAAATCTTGAAACGCGCCACCGACTGCCGCAGCTCTTCTGCCATGCGCGACAACTCGCGCACCTGCTGTGCGGTCGAGCGGGTGCCTTCACCGGTTTGCTCGGTCACGGCAAAAATGTGCTGGATGTTGCTGGCCACCTCGTTGGCCGAATCGGCTTCGCGGATGGCGGAGTCCGAAATCTGCTCAATCAGCAAAGCCAGGCGGCGCGACACGGCGTCGATTTCAGACAGCGCCGAACCGGCGTTGTCTGACAGCCGCGCCCCTTCGACCACACCCTGCGTGGAGCGCTCCATGGCGGCCACCGCATCCTGGGTATCGGTCTGAATGGCCCTCACCAGCGCAGAAATCTGGCGCGTGGCATCGGCCGAACGTTCGGCCAGCCGCTGCACCTCCTCGGCCACCACCGAGAAGCCCCGGCCCGCGTCACCGGCCGATGCGGCCTGGATGGCGGCGTTCAACGCCAGCACGTTGGTTTGTTCGGTGATGTCTGAAATCAGCTCGGTGATTTCACCAATTTCCTGCGACGACTCACCCAGCCGCTTGATGCGTTTGGAGGTTTCCTGGATTTGGTCGCGGATGGTGTTCATACCGCCGATGGTGTCTTGCACCGCCTGCAAACCCGACTCGGCGGCCTGCAGCGACACACGGGCCACCTGGGCCGATTCCTGCGCCTGGCCAGACACCTGGTTGATGCGCTGTGCCATGTCCAGCACGGACTGACCGGTTTCGCGGATTTCACGCAACTGCTCGGCTGACGCGGCCAGCAGCTCGGTGGAGGTGTTTTCCACCTGCGACGTGGTCTGGGCCACGCGGGTGGCCGTGTTTTGCACGTTGCCCACCAGCGACCGGAGCTCTTCCACCGTGTAGTTCACCGAGTCAGCGATGGCACCGGTGATGTCTTCGGTCACCGTGGCTTCCTGGGTCAAATCACCTTCGGCCACGTTTTGCAGCTCATTCATCAGCCGCAAAATGGCCGCCTGGTTGGCGTCGTTCACGCGCTTGGCCTCTTGCTCCAGGTCCACGGCGTGAAGGCGTTGGGCCTCAGCGGTCAATTGGCGCTGGCGGCTGTCTTGCAGCTGCACAAAAGCCAAGCCGCCGGCGCAAAGCAACGCAAACACGGCAGCCCCCAGCAGCGTGACCAACTGCACCCCGCCCAGGCCGGCTTGGCCCGACAGGCCGCCTTGCAGTTTTTCCAGGCCCAGGCGCAATGCCTCGCTGTCGGCCACGATGGCGGTCTGGGCTTCACGGGCGGCCACCAGGCCCTGCAGGTTGCCCAGAATGGCCCCCGCTTCGGTTCGGGTGGTTTCGTAGAGTTTCAGCAACGCGTCCAGCCGTTCACGCACTTGCGCGTCCGAGGCGGCAGACAAACGCAGCTCTGGATTGCCACTGAGCAAGCCTGTGCCGATCTCCTTGAATGAGTTGAGGTCCTTGCCCAGCAAAAACACCGCCTCGGGGCTGACACCTTCCATGGTCAGAAACTCGTTGGCCGATTTGCCAATGCGCTGCGTCAGCATCACCAACTGGCCCGCAGCCGACAACTCGGCAGCCGGGGCACCTTGCTGCAGCTTGAGCGATGACACGGTTTCGGCAATTTCCAGCAAGTCAGACGACTGGCGGTTGATGCTGCGCAGCGCCTCCCCCACCTGCATCAGGATTTTTTGCTGCGACAACACGACGGTGGCGTTTTTCTCGGCTTTGTCCACCAGTGGGGTGAGGGCCTCCAGCTCATCGGCGTTGCCTGTGGGCAGCGCCGCAATCGACATGCTGGGGTCCCCCTCTTTCAGCGCGCGCAGGGTTTTGGCCAGCACGCTGCTGCTGTCCCGCACCTCGTCAAACGAAGGCCCGTTGCCCACCATGGCCTGTGACACGCTTTTGGCCAGGCGCTGCGACTGCATCAGCGCCTGGCCACTGGCCGCCACCTGCTGGCTGACCTTGTCGGTCTGGCCCAGGGTCATCAGCGTCACCCCCCCCAACACCACCAGGCCCACCGCCAGCAACACCGCCAGCGAACGCTGGTGCTGCGCGGCTGGTTTGCGGCCCAGCAAAGGCAATGCCACCAGAGCCAAGCCGGGATCATCGGCCGCCATGCGGGTTTCCGCCGGGTCGGCAAAACGGCCCCGCCCGCCACCGGCCAGGGAAGTGCCCAGGTCCGTGGACGCGACAGAGTCGTCAGGGGTGTTGAGGTCGCTTTTCTTGCGGAACAGCTGCTGGATGCGATCAAGTGCCGACATGTGAAACCTTTTGAGACGGACTGTGCGCGGCGCTCAGGCAACCACGCTCAAAAATTCGGGCCATTCGACCAAGGCCTGCAAGTTCAACTCCTGCCACACCTCGCCACGGGCGTCGGTCAGACGCTGGGCGCACACGGGCATGTCGCCGGACAAACGCGGGGTCACCCCCACAAACATGCTGGCGTGGCGCAACCCCACCAGGCGATCCACCAGCAGCGCGGCGTTCACGCCCAAGGCGGCGTTCAAGGCCACGAGTTTTGCCTCCTGGCGCTGGGCGCCGCTGGGCGGGGGCACTTCGGGGGACAACAGGCCCGCGACGCTGACCACGCCCACCAGCCCACCGCGCAAGGCGGCCACACCCACAAACCACGGGCGCGTGTGGGGCACGGGCTGAAGGGCCGGCAGAGGGAAAATTTCGCCTGCGTGCACCAGTGGCAGCAGGTAGCGCAGCCCGCCGGCTTCAACCGCGAGCCAGGCCGCTTCGGCACCGGCTTTTTTGGCATCGGCCAACCGGGTGGCCAAGCGCTCCTGCAGGTCTTTCAGCGATTGGCGTGTGGAAGTGGCCATGGACGGACCCGTCAGCCCAAGGCTGCGATTTTGGACAACAACTCTTTGCCGTCCACCGGTTTGGTGACGTAGTCCCTCGCCCCCTGGCGCATGCCCCACACACGGTCTGTTTCCTGGTTTTTGCTGGTGCACATGATGATGGGCACATCGGCAAACTGGGCGTCGCGTGAGATGGCGCGGGTCAGTTGAAACCCGTTTTGGCCGGGCATGACCACGTCCATCAGAATCAAATCCGGCTTTTGCTCGGCAAGGCGCTTGAATGCCTCGTCGGCGCAATCGGCCGTTCGCACGGTGTAGCCGTGGCGGGACAACAAGTCTGACAGCACCATCAGCTCGGTTTTGGAATCATCGACGATCAGAACGTTGGCAATCGGCATCAAGCGCCTCCTTGGGTGGCCAAGCCGTGTTGCACCACGGCTTGGAGCAACTGGTCTTTGGTGAAGGGTTTGGTGAGGTAGTCCTGCGAACCCACCATGCGCCCGCGCGCCTTGTCAAACACCCCGTCTTTGGATGAGAGCATGACCACGGGCGTATCGGCAAAACGGGCGTTGCGCTTGATGATGGCGCAGGTCTGGTAACCGTCGAGCCGGGGCATCAGGATGTCGCAGAACACCAGGTGCGGCAAGTAATCGTTGATTTTGGCCAGCGCGTCGAAACCGTCTTCAGCCAGCATGACGTCATGGCCGCCCTGCTTGAGAAAGATTTCAGCGCTGCGGCGGATGGTGTTGCTGTCGTCCACCACCAGAATTTTGAGAGCTGCACCGGTCATGGGAATGTTCCTCGACAGCGGGTGGGGGGGGAAATCTGGGCCGCGCACAGACGGCGCGTCAGATTTGCACCATTTCGAAATCGTCTTTGCGTGCCGCGCACTCGGGGCAGACCCAATTCATGGGCACATCGGCCCACGCCGTGCCGGGGGCAATACCGTCGTCGGGCGCACCGGCCGCCTCGTCGTAAATCCAGCCACAAATGAGGCACATCCAGGTCTTGGGATCGGTCATGTCCAGCGATTTTCGTAGGTCTTAGAATGCGGCCCATTGTATAGACAGGCCCTGGCCGCAAACGGCTGCACCCCAGCCGGTTTGTCGCAGATCAGCAACTGGACTGGCAGCCCCAGCACCCACCCGGTTCGACGCATGACGCACCCTCCCTCCCCCCCTGCCGACGACGCGTCCCCCCCAGTCGCCGAAGCCCCCCTGACCCTGCCTTGCGTGATGGCATTCAACGCCAACGACCCCAGCGGCGCAGGCGGCCTTGCCGCCGACCTGACCACCATTGCCTCGGCCTCGGGCTACGGCCTGCCCGTGGTGACGGGCACCTACATCCGCGACACCTCTGAAATTCGCGACCACATCGCTTTTGACGAAGAGGCCGTGGACGAACAGGCCCGCTGCGCCCTGGAAGACGTGACCGTGGTGGCTTTCAAGGTGGGGTTTCTGGGCAGCCCCGACAACGTGGGCACCGTGGCCGAGATCGCCAGCGACTACCCCGAGGTGCCCCTGATCGCCTACATGAGCGATTTGTCCTGGTGGGACGATCTGTCGCGCGACACCTACCTGGACGCCATGGAAGAACTGCTGCTGCCCCAAACCACCGTGCTGGTGGGCAACCACAGCAGCCTGTGCCGCTGGCTGCTGCCCGAGTGGACCGCCGACAAACCGCCCGGCCCCCGGGACGTGGCCCGCGCCGCCGCCGAACACGGGGTGTCTTACACCCTGGTGACCGGCTTCAACGCCGCCGACCAGTACCTGGAAAGCCACCTGGCCACCCCTGAAACCGTGCTGGCCTCCGCCCGTTACGAGCGGTTCGAGGCCACTTTCACCGGTGCTGGCGACACGCTGAGCGCCGCGCTGGCCGCGCTGCTGGCCGCTGGTGCCGACCTGCAAACGGCCGTGGCCGAGGCGCTGACCTACCTCGACCAGTGCCTGGACGCCGGTTTTCAGCCCGGCATGGGCCACGCCGTGCCCGACCGCCTGTTCTGGGCCCACGACGACGATGACGAACCCGCCGAGGGTGACACCGATGACACGCCCGGCACGCTGGACTTCCCGCTAGACAACACCCGGCACTGAGCCAATTTTCAAGTCTTTTTGCCATCCAGCGCTTGACTGTATTCACAAGTTTGCTATTGATTCACAGACCATGACCCCCTCCCACGACCGCAACCAGCAGCTGTTTGACCGCGCCAAAGCCCTGATCCCTGGCGGCGTGAACTCCCCCGTGCGGGCCTTCAAGGCCGTGGGTGGCACGCCGCGCTTCGTGCAGCGGGCACAGGGCGCGTATTTCTGGGACGCCAACGGCCAGCAGCACATCGACTACATCGGCTCCTGGGGCCCCATGATCCTGGGCCACGGCCACCCTGCGGTGGTGGAAGCCGTGCAACAAGCGCTGCTGGAAGGCTTCAGCTTCGGAGCCCCCACCGAACGCGAGGTGGAACTGGCCGAAGAAATCATCCAGCTGGTGCCCAGCCTGGAGATGGTGCGCCTGGTCAGCTCGGGCACCGAAGCGGGCATGAGCACCATCCGCCTGGCGCGCGGGGCCACGGGCCGCAAAACCATCGTCAAATTTGAAGGCTGCTACCACGGCCACGCCGACGCGCTGCTGGTGAAAGCCGGTTCGGGCCTGGCCACCTT
>CAYFFJ010000029.1:0-31002 GCA_964342395.1 uncultured Hydrogenophaga sp. | reverse complement strand
CACGGTCACCAACATGCCGTCGGCCAGTTGGTCGGTGGCGTTGCCGCAGCCCACCACGGCGGGAATGCCCAGCTCGCGCGCAATGATGGCCGCATGGCAGGTGCGGCCCCCGCGGTTGGTGACGATGGCGCTGGCGCGCTTCATCACGGGCTCCCAGTTGGGGTCGGTCATGTCTGTGACCAGCACGTCGCCGGGCTGAACCTTGTCCATTTCAGAGATGTGGCTCACCAGGCGCACGGGGCCGGTGCCGATTTTTTGCCCGATGGCACGGCCCTGGGCCAGCACGGTGCTCTTGCCTTTGAGCTTGTAGCGCAGTTCTGCCTTACCAGCGGCCTGGCTTTTCACGGTTTCAGGGCGGGCTTGCAGGATGTAGAGCTGGCCGTCGGTGCCGTCTTTGCCCCACTCGATGTCCATGGGGCGGCCGTAGTGCTGCTCGATGACCAGCGCGTAGTGCGCCAGTTGCTCCGCGTCGGCGTCGGTCAGGGAGTAGCGGTTGCGCTGCTCCACGGGCACGTCGGTGGTTTTGACCAGCTTGCCCTTCAGAGGACCGTCTGCTGCTTTTTCTTCGGGTGTGCTGAACTCCATCTGGATGAGTTTGGAGCCCAGGTTGCGGCGGATGACGGCGCGCTTGCCTGCTTTGAGCATGGGCTTGTGCACGTAAAACTCGTCGGGGTTGACAGCACCCTGCACCACGGTTTCGCCCAAGCCATAGCTGCTGGTGATGAACACCACGTCTTCAAAACCGCTTTCGGTGTCGATGGTGAACATCACACCGGCAGCGCCCAGGTCGGAGCGCACCATGCGCTGCACGCCTGCACTCAGGGCCACGTCGGCGTGGGCAAAACCCTTGTGCACGCGGTAGCTGATGGCACGGTCGTTGTAGAGGCTGGCAAACACCTCTTTCATTTTGTGCAGCACTTCTTCAATGCCCACCACGTTCAAAAACGTTTCTTGCTGGCCGGCAAAGGACGCATCGGGCAAATCTTCGGCCGTGGCCGACGAACGCACGGCAAAACTGGCGGCGGCGTTGCCCGCGCTGAGGGTGGCGAACGCATCGCGAATGGCGCGGTCCAGGTCGGACGGGAAAGGCTGGGCCTCGACCATGGCGCGGATTTCAGCGCCCACCTGGGCCAGGGCACGCACGTCCTCGGTGTCGAGGGCGTCGAGCTTGGCATTGATGCGCTCGGTCAGGCCATCAAAGGCCAGAAACTGGCGAAACGCGTGGGCGGTGGTGGCAAAGCCGGTGGGCACGCGCACACCCGTGGGCAACTGCGAAATCATTTCGCCCAGGCTGGCGTTTTTGCCGCCGACCGATTCGACATCGGCCATGCGAAGTTGCTCGAAAGGCACCACAAGGGCATCCGGGCTGAACAGTTGAGACATGAGAAAACTCCATTGATGTTGAAAAACCGGGGTTGTCCCTGCGCAGCAAAAACGGGGCCCGCCTGTCAGGCAATGGGCATTTTTCTGGGTTCTGGTGCCGTTTCGGCCGCGCAGCGGCATGCAAACTGATAATCCGAACGATTGTAGGGGCCACCCCCACCACACAACTTGCAATGCGCTGAAGCGGCGCACCTTCCCAAGGAAAGTCCATGTCCAACCGCACCGTGTTTCTGATCTCCGACGGCACCGGCATTACCGCTGAAACGTTTGCCAAAGCCATCTTGAACCAGTTTGAGTCGCACCACCGCCTGGTGCGCCTGCCCTTCACCGACAGCGTGGACAAGGCCCACAACGCGGTGCGTGAAATCAACCACACCGCAGAAGTGGAAGGGCGCAGGCCCATTGTGTTCACCACCCTGGTCAACATGGAGGTGCTGGCGGTCATCAATGCCCAGACCCAGGGGTTGATGCTGGACATGTTTGGCACGTTTGTGGCGCCCTTGGAGGCGGAACTGGGCATCAAATCCAACCACCGCGTGGGCCGGTTTTCAGACGCGTCCAAAAGCCGCGAGTACCACGACCGCATTGAGGCCATCAATTTTTCACTGGCCCACGACGATGGCCAAAGCGACCGGGACCTGGCGGGCTCCGATGTGATTCTGGTCGGCGTGAGCCGCAGTGGCAAAACCCCCACGTCGCTGTACCTGGCCATGCAATACGGACTCAAGGCCAGCAACTACCCCCTGATTCCCGAAGACTTCGAACGCCACAAATTGCCGCCGGCCCTGGTGCCACACCGCAAAAAAATGTTCGGATTGACCATCCAGCCAGAGCGGCTGAGTGAAATCCGCAACGAACGGCGCCCCAACTCACGCTACGCCTCGCTGGACAATTGCCGCCACGAAGTGGCCGAGGCCGAAGCCATGATGCGCCGCGAGGGCATTCGCTGGTTGTCCACCACCACCAAATCCATTGAAGAAATTGCAACCACAATCCTGCAAGAAATTCGCCCAGACCGACTGGTTTACTGACGCTGAAAAACCAGGAAAAACACGCAAATCACAATGCGGAATAAAACCCAAGGGTTACCACTTAATTTGTAAGCAAGGGGTAATTATTTAGGGTTGAAACACCGCAAATTCGTCAGAACACCGTCAGCCGCGCTTTCAAGAATAGATCTCAGGTGGCCACACAGGCGCACCGAGTTGTTTTTAAACAGGAGACTTATTCATGGCGCAAACTGAAAATCGCCCGATGTCTGCCGAAGAACGCAAAGTGATTTTTGCTTCGTCGTTGGGCACCGTGTTCGAGTGGTATGACTTTTACTTGTACGGCTCTTTGGCAGCCATCATTGCCAAGCAGTTCTTCAGTGGACTGGATGCAGGCTCCGCCTTCATCTTCGCACTGCTTGCATTTGCCGCAGGTTTCATCGTGCGCCCCTTTGGCGCTCTGGTGTTTGGCCGTTTGGGCGACATGATCGGTCGGAAATACACTTTCCTGGTGACCATTCTGATCATGGGTGGTGCGACGTTCATCGTGGGTATCCTGCCCAACTACGCCTCCATCGGTGTGGCTGCGCCTGTCATTCTGATCTGCTTGCGCATGCTTCAAGGTCTGGCCTTGGGTGGTGAGTACGGTGGTGCAGCCACATATGTGGCTGAGCACGCACCTGCAGGCAAACGTGGTGCATACACCGCCTGGATTCAGACCACCGCTACGCTGGGCTTGTTCCTGTCGTTAATGGTGATTCTGGGTACCCGGACGTTGATTGGCGAAGCCGCTTTTGCCGACTGGGGATGGCGAGTGCCCTTTATCGTTTCGATTCTCCTTTTGGCAATTTCGGTGTGGATTCGCCTGTCCATGAACGAATCACCTGCATTCGTGAAGATGAAAGCCGAAGGCAAGACTTCGAAAGCCCCCCTGTCCGAGTCTTTCGGTCAATGGAAAAATCTGAAAATCGTGATCTTGGCTCTGGTGGGTTTGACCGCAGGTCAAGCGGTGGTTTGGTACTCCGGCCAGTTCTATGCGCTGTTCTTCTTGACACAGGCGCTGAAAGTTGATGGTTCAACTGCAAACATCTTGGTGGCAGCGTCCTTGATCATTGGTACACCGTTCTTCATTGTGTTTGGTTCGTTGTCCGACAAAATCGGTCGTAAGCCAATCATCATGGTGGGCTGTTTGCTGGCTGCGCTGACTTACTTCCCCGTCTTCACTGCGCTGACCAAGGCGGCCAACCCTGCTCTGCACGCTGCGCAGCAAGCCAACAAAGTGACTGTTTCGGCTGACCCCGCAGAGTGCTCGTTCCAGTTCAACCCAACGGGCACAGCAAAGTTCACCAGCTCTTGCGACATCGCCAAGCAAGTGCTTGCAGGCGCATCTGTTAGCTATGAAAACGCCGTCGCACCTGCTGGCACCGTGGCCAGCATCAAAGTCGGCGAAACCGTGATTGAAAGCTACAGCTCCAAGGGCCTGCCCGCAGACGAGGCCAAGGCAAAAGACGGCGCTTTCAAGAAGGCCGTGGCTGATGCACTGAAGGCCGCTGGCTATCCCGCCAAAGCCGACCCGTCCAAAGTGGACAAGCTGACTATCGTCATCATCCTGACCTACCTGGTGATTCTGGTGACCATGGTGTACGGCCCTATTGCTGCCATGCTGGTTGAGATGTTCCCCACCCGGATCCGCTACACCTCGATGTCCCTGCCCTACCACATTGGTAACGGTTGGTTCGGTGGCTTGCTGCCCACAACAGCGTTCGCCATCGTTGCCCAGACCGGTAACATGTACAACGGTTTGTGGTATCCCATCATCATCGCGTCCATGACTTTCGTGATCGGCACTTTGTTTATCAAAGAAACCAAAGACGTTGATATCTACGCTGACGACTGAGTTGCGGTAGGGGGCAGCGGTCTTCCCCCTGCCTGAATCGCTAACATATGTAAAACCTGCGTTATGAACACGTGGGTTTTATTTTTTTCATTTCCTGCACACCATGATCAAAATTTTTCTGGGTTTCATCGCCTTCTCTGCTCTGGCCATCTTCATCCTCATGAAAGGCGGCGAAATTGACATGAGCGGCGAGAAACACGGCATTGAAGAGCACCCTCCCGCCAAAACCGAGCCAGCCGCTGCCGCACCTGTGCCCACAGCGGCACCTGCGCCTGAAGCTGACAAGAAGTAATTTCAAGCTCTCGCCAGCCACAGGCCCCAGGCAATCGCCATGCGTTGCACCAAAACCGAAGCAGGCCAATGGGCCTTTAAACAACGTTCGCCAGACCTCGGTCCACGCCAACGATCGGCTTTTTTGTTGTTCGACGGCCTGCGTTCGGTCACCGAGGTGTTGAAGGCCACTGAAGGTCTGGGCATCACCCAGGCCGACATCGAAGCAATGCTGGCAAAAGGGTTTCTTGAGCCGGTGTCCGGCGCGTCGGCCCAAGCGACCACGGCCACCCCAGCCGTTGCCGCAGACACGCGCACGGCCGCAGAGCGCTACACGCAAGCCTGCAAGCTGGCCACCCAGTTGACCGCACAACTGGGCTTGCGTGGTTTTCGCTTGAACCTGGCCGTGGAAGCCGCCAGCGGTCTTGACGATTTGGCGGCATTGCTGCCCAGACTCACCGAGGCACTGGGGCCAGACGCCGTGCGGGCATTCAAAGAGGCACTGGGCAAGCACTGAATACCCCAGAGACACCGCATGAAACTGGCACTGCTTTCAGACATTCATGCCAACACCCAGGCGCTGGACGCGTGTGTGGCACACGCCCGATCCCTGGGAGCCCAGCGGTTTGCATTTTTGGGTGACCTGGTGGGGTATGGCGGCGACCCTGTGCCGGTGCTGGACCGCGTGATGGACATGGTGCAGGAAGGTGCCATTGCCGTGCAAGGCAACCACGATGTGATGGCGGTTACCCCCCCTGCGCAGAGCGAGCGCCAAGGCGACGCCACCGCCGGCTGGACCCACGCTCAACTCAGCCCGGCCCAGCGCCAATTTCTGGCTGAATTGCCCCTGACCGCCCAACTCGACACCGTGTTCATGGTGCACGCCAGCGCCGACACGCCTCCCAAGTGGCGCTACGTGGACGATGCGCGCAGCGCCCTCGCCAGCCTGGAGGCCGCCTCTGCTGACCCTCATGTGCGTTACGTGTTCGGGGGCCACGTGCACCAGCAAACCCTTTACTACCGTGGCAATGGCCGGGGCCTGATGGGTTTCACCCCCACCCCTGGGGTGCCCATTCCCACGCCTGGCCACCGCCAATGGATTGCCACGGTGGGCTCGGTGGGGCAGCCACGCGACGGCAAGCCTCTGGCCATGTACGCGCTGTTTGACCTGGCACAGTCGAAACTGACCTTCCATCGCCTGCCCTACGACCACGCAGGGGCTGCCGCAGCCGTTCGCCGCGCAGGCCTGCCCGAACACGTTGCCCGCAGGCTGAAAGAAGGCCGATGAAACGGCTGCAGCCCGGCGCCCAATTGGATGGGTTTGTCATCGATGCTTGCATCCACTCCGGCGGCATGGCCCACATCTACGCGGTGCATTGCACCGACGGCGCCCCGGACCCCGGCTTTCCGATGGTGATGAAAATCCCGCGCATGACGGCCGGGGACGGCGCCGAAACCATTGTCAGCTTCGAGGTCGAACACCAGCTCATGCAGGTGCTCAGCGGGCCCCATGTGCCACGCTTCGTGGCCGCAGGCGACCTGGGCAATGTGCCGCACCTGGTCATGGAACACGTGCCCGGCCAAACCCTTGACCATTGGCTGCCCCAACCCGGCGAGCCCAGCCGGTTGCTTGACGCAGACACATTGGCCCGCCTGGGAGACGCCGTGGCGCGCGCCCTGCACAGCCTGCATCGGCAAAACGCCTGCCACCTCGATTTGAAACCGGCCAACGTCCTCATCAAACCCGATGGCATGGCCGTGCTGCTGGATTTCGGCCTGTCATGCCACGCGCACTACCCAGACTTGCTGGCCGAAGAGCTGCGCAAAGCCGTGGGATCTCCGGCGTGGATCGCCCCTGAGCAAGTGGTGGGGGTGCGCGGCGACCCGCGCAGCGACATTTTTGCCCTGGGGGTCATCCTGTACGAACTGGCCACGGGCGAACTGCCCTTTGGCGCCCCGGCCACCCCTGGCGGTCTGCGCCAACGGCTGTGGATGGACCCCAAGCCCCCACGCGCCCTGCGCCCCGACCTACCCGCGTGGCTGCAAGAGGTGATATTGAAATGCCTGGCGCACGAAGCGGCCCAACGCTACCCATCGGCGGCCCACCTGGCGTTTGACCTGACCCACCCCACACACGTGACCGTCACGGCCCTGGGACAACGGACACAAGGCACCGGCTTCAAAGAACACTTCAAACGCTGGCTCAAGGCCGCAGGCAAGCACTACCAGCCCAGCCCCATGCCATCGCAGCAAATCGAAGAAGTGCCCATCCTCATGGTGGCCGTGCCCCACCACGACGTGAGCGATGCCACCTTGTATTCGCTGCGCCAGGCCGTGAACCGCTCATTGGGTTTGCGTCCCGGCGCAAGGCTGGCCTGTGTCACCGTGATTTCACCGGGCGACACCAGCAGCACACAAAACGACCACAGTGAAACCACCGTGCACCGCCGCCACCTGGCCATGCTGCGGCAATGGGCGCAACCGCTGGACCTGTCGGGCCACCAAACCTCGTTCCACGTGCTGGAGTCCACCGATGTGGCCCATGCCTTGGTGCGCTACGCACAAGGCAACCACGTCAGCATGATCGTGATGGGAGCGGCCACCCACGGCCTGCAAATGCAACGCTTCGTGGCCACCGTGCCCATCAAAGTGGCCATGGAAGCCCCGTGCACGGTTATCCTGGTCAAACCACACCTGCCGTTCGAACAGCTGAGCGCCTGAGCCACAGATGGCCCACCAGAGGGACCAGCGGCACCTAGAATCCGCGCTACTTCACAGCCCTGCGCCGCGCGCCTTCCCATGAACCCCACCCCCATCCAAGCCGTGGCTGCGGCCCTGTTTGCCCTGGCATTGATTCACACGTTTTCAACGAAATTCTTCGAACACCTGGCGCACACCCGCCCCACACACGCGGGCGTGTGGCATTTGCTGGCCGAGGTGGAAATTGTGTTCGGCGTCTGGGCCATGGTCTTCTTGATCGCCATGGGAGCGTTGAACGGTTTCGCCAACGCCATGCAATACCTGGATGGGCGCAACTTCACCGAACCGCTGTTTGTGTTTGCCATCATGGTGGTGGCAGCCAGCAAACCCGTGTTGCAGGTCTCATCGGCAGCGGTGCAGGCGCTGGTGCGGGTCATTCCGCTGCCGCGTCCCATGGCATTTTTCTTCACCACCCTCTGCACCGTGCCCTTGCTGGGTTCGTTCATCACGGAGCCGGCGGCCATGACCCTGGCCGCCTTGCTGATGAAAGACACCGTGTTTGCCAACGCATCGCGCCGTTTGCAATACGCGGCGCTGGGCGCACTGTTTGTCAACGTGTCCATTGGCGGCACCCTGACCCCGTTTGCAGCCCCTCCCGTGCTGATGGTGGCCGCGAAGTGGAACCTGGACATCGCCTACATGTTCACCCACGTGGGATGGAAAGCGGCCATTGCCGTGCTAGTCAACGCGGGCGTGCTGACCTTCTTGTTTGCCAAAGAACTGAAAGGCATGGACCACGCCACCCAGTCACCTTACACCGGCGTGCCAGGCTGGATGGTGGGCGTGCACCTGGCATTTTTGGCGGCAATAGTGGTTTTTGCGCACCACCCCGCTGCATTCATTGCTGTTTTTTTGCTGTTCATGGGTGTTGCGACCGCCTACCCGGACTGCCAAGAACGGCTGATCCTGCGCGAGGGCCTGCTGGTGGCCTTCTTTCTGGGTGGACTGGTGGTGCTGGGGGGCATGCAGCAGTGGTGGCTGCAACCCGTGCTGCTGAGCATGGACGCCACCTCGGTGTATTTCGGTGCCACGGCTTTGACTGCCATCACCGACAACGCCGCCCTCACCTACCTGGGCTCGCTGGTAGAAGGGCTGACGCCCGAGTTCAAATACGCGCTGCTGACAGGGGCCGTGACCGGCGGGGGACTGACCATCATCGCCAACGCGCCCAACCCAGCGGGGGCGTCCATCTTGAAAGGCAGCTTTCATGGGGGTGCCATTTCACCCCTCAGCCTGTTCCTGGGTGCACTGCCCCCCACTTTGGTGGCCATCGTGTGCTTTCGCATTTTTCCGTTCTGACCCTCCACACGGGACGGTTTTTTTGCACCGCAGGGCCATACAAAAAAGCTATGGATAGCTTAGGAATAACAAAGAACCAATGCGATAGAACATATCTATACTTGCATCCATCGCCACCAAACGGGACGCCCAAAGCGCCCGCTTGGCAGCGAAACGCCCGGTTTTTCACCCCCCCGTAACGGAGTTCTCCATGTCTTTGATCAACACGCAAGTCCAGCCCTTTAAAGCACAAGCTTTCCACAACGGCAAATTCATCGAAGTGTCCGACGCCAGCCTGAAGGGCAAGTGGTCTGTGCTGATTTTCATGCCTGCCGCTTTCACCTTCAACTGCCCCACCGAAGTGGAAGACGCGGCAGACAACTACGCCGAGTTCCAGAAAGCCGGTGCCGAGGTGTACATCGTCACCACCGACACGCATTTCTCGCACAAGGTGTGGCACGAAACCTCCCCCGCCGTGAGCAAGGCCCAATTTCCCCTGGTGGGCGACCCCACCCACGCACTGACCAACGCCTTTGGCGTGCACATCCCTGAAGAAGGCCTGGCCCTGCGCGGCACCTTCGTGATCAACCCCGATGGCGTGATCAAAACCATGGAAGTGCATTCCAACGAAATCGCCCGCGACGTGAAAGAAACCCTGCGCAAGCTCAAGGCCGCCCAGTACACCGCCGCCAACCCCGGCCAGGTGTGCCCCGCCAAGTGGAACGAAGGCGCCAAAACCATCGCCCCTTCTTTGGATCTGGTTGGCAAGATCTGATGGCCGCTGCCGGTGTCAACCGGTGCCACTGTCTCAAAGGGCTGCCGCGTGCAGCCCTTTTTTTCGGCCCTGCGCAAGGCACCCGAAGCCCGACCCAGAGGTCGATAGATTTTGCCTATTGATAGCTTTCAAATTTACAAATAGAAATATCAATAGCCTGCATCTATATTTGCACCATCCAACGTTTTCACCCATTTCTCCAGAGGACACCACCATGCTCGACGACACACTCAAAGCCCAGCTCCAGGCCTACCTCACCCGCGTCACCCAGCCCTTCGAGCTGGTGGCCAGCCTGGCCAACCCTGCTGCCCCCACCGACACCGATGCGCAAGTCAAGCAACTGCTGGCCGACATCGTGGACGCGTCGGGCGGCAAAATTTCGGCCCGTTTTGACGGCACCAACGCCCGCAAGCCTTCGTTCAACCTGGTGCGGCCCAGCGGCCCTGCACTGGACCTGACCTTCGCCGGTCTGCCCCTGGGCCACGAGTTCACCTCGCTGGTGTTGGCCCTGCTGTGGACCGGTGGCCACCCGCCCAAGGTGGAAGCCGACGTGATCGAGCAGATCAAAGCCCTGGATGGCGACTTCAATTTCGAGGTCTACATGAGCCTGAGCTGCCACAACTGCCCAGACGTGGTGCAGGCACTGAGCCTCATGGCCATCCTCAACCCCAAGGTCAAGGCCACCGTGATCGAAGGCGGCATGTTCCAGGCCGAGGTGAACGAGCGCCAGGTCATGGCCGTGCCCAGCACCTTTTTGAACGGTGCGCCCTTCGGCTCGGGCCGCATGCTGGTGGAAGAAATCGTGGCCAGGATCGACACCGGCGCTACCCAGCGCGACGCGGCCAAGCTCAGCGCCAAAGACCCGTACGAAGTGCTCATCGTGGGCGGTGGCCCAGCGGGTGCAGCGGCTGCGGTGTATGCGGCGCGCAAAGGCATTCGCGTGGGCGTGGCCGCCGAGCGCATGGGTGGCCAGGTGAACGACACCATGGCCATTGAAAACTACATTTCGGTGCTGGAAACCGATGGCCCCAAGTTCGCCGCTGCCCTTGAAGCCCAGGTGCGCCACTATGGCGTGGACATCATGAACCTGCAACTGGCCGCCAAGCTGGTGCCTGCCACACAAGAAGGCGGCCTGGTGGAAGTGCACCTGGCCAACGGTGGGGTACTCAAAAGCCGCAGCGTCATCCTCAGCACCGGCGCGCGTTGGCGCAATGTGAATTGCCCCGGCGAAGCCGAATACCGCAACAAGGGCGTGGCCTACTGCCCGCATTGCGACGGCCCGCTGTTCAAGGGCAAACGCGTGAGCGTGATCGGGGGTGGCAACTCGGGTGTGGAAGCCGCCATTGACCTGGCGGGCATCGCCAGCCACGTCACGCTGGTGGAATTTGCCGACCAGCTCAAGGCCGATGCCGTGCTGGTGACCAAGCTCAAAAGCCTGCCCAACGTGACCATCCACACCCACGCGCAAACCACTGAAATCACCGGCGACGGCGAGAAGGTGAACGGCCTGCGCTTCAAAGACCGGGTGAGCGCAGAAGAAACCCTGGTGCCGCTGGAAGGCGTGTTCGTGCAAATTGGACTGGTGCCCAACACCGAGTGGCTCAAGGGCACGCTGGAACTCAGCCGCTTCGGTGAAATTGTGGTGGACGCCAAGGGCCACACGAGCATGCCCGGTGTGTTTGCCGCTGGCGACTGCACCACAGTGCCGTACAAGCAAATCGTGATCGCAGCCGGTGAAGGCGCGAAAGCTGCCCTGAGTGCGTTTGACCACCTCATCCGCACGCCTGTGGCTGCGGCCTGACACCCCAACCGCTCCGCCAGAAAGCCATACCAATCAAGCGCTAGAGGTCAAAATATCTAAAAAACCTCTCCCGCCACGGGTGTGTGGGTGTTCAGGCGCAGCACGGCGTGTTGCAAGCGGTGCAGCAGCCCCAGGATCTGATCTTTGCAGTAGAGCAATTGTGCGCAGCGCTGGCGGGCATGGCTCCAGTCGCCACCGGACAGCAAGCCCATGATGTCGGAGCCCAGCGCATGCACTTGCCGGTGCACGGCGTCAATGGCCAGGTACTCGGCCAAGTGGCCGTAACGCTGCTGCCCCTGGGTTCGGTACCAATGGCCAAAACGGCAATGCAAATGGTCGGGCAAGGGGGCGGCCGCCACGCTGGGGGCGCTGCCTTCCACCGCCATCAACACCCGTTTGACCCATTGCAGGTGGTCGTGCTGGGCCACCAGCAGGGGAAAGTCGCTCAGTTCCCACTCGGTTTGACCCCACACACCCCAGGCTGGGTCGGGTTGAAATTGCGCCACCCATCCCGGCACGGCTGCCGCAGGCATGGGTTTGGCGATGCCAAAACCTTGGGCCACGTCGCAACCCAGGCGCATCAGCAGCACCCCTTGCTCGGCGTTTTCCACGCCCTCGGCCACCACATTGCGGTCAAACACCGCCGCCAGGCCAATGATGGCTTCAATCAGCGCCAGGTCGTCTTTGTCGTCCAGGATGTCGCGCACAAAGGCGCGGTCGATTTTCAGCGTGTGCGCGGGCAGGCTCTTCAAGTAGCTGAGCGACGAATACCCGGTGCCAAAGTCGTCGAGCGCAAAGCGCACACCCAGCGCACGGCAGGCGGTGATGTTGGCTTGCACCTGTTGCACATGGTCAATGGCCACCGATTCCAGAATTTCAATTTCCAGCATCGACGGCAACACAGTGGGGTGCTGGGCCAACGCGTGCGTCAGGCGTTGCGCAAAGTCAGTTCGCTGGAAATGCCGCGCCGCAATGTTCACACTCACCGGCCAGGTTTTGCCTGTGTCGCGTTGCCAGGTGGCCATTTGCAGCAAGGCCTGATCCATCACCCAATCGCCCACGTCCACGATGACATCGGTTTGCTCGACCAGCGGTAAAAAGGCCATGGGGGGAATCAATCCCTCCGCCGGGTGTTGCCAACGGATCAGCGCCTCCAGCCCCACCGTCTGGCCCAGGCGCATATTGACCTTGGGTTGGTAGTGCAGCAGCAATTGGCCTTGGCGCAGAGCGTCGGTCACGCGGGCCAGCATCTGGTAGTGGGCGGCGGCGTGGTGGTCGTGCTGCACATCGAAAAAATGCACCCGGTGGCGGCCCGCCTGCTTGGCGGTGTAAAGCGCCTGGTCGGCATGGCGCAGCAAGGTGTCGGGGGTTGTGTCGTCAGTGGGAAAAATGGACACACCGATGCTGACCGCCACCTCCACCGAATCGGACCCCAAGTGGCAGGGCACAGACAGCGCCGCCATCACGCGGGTCAACACGGTGCTCACCTCGTCGGCGTGGCGCAAGCCGGTGAGCAGCAGCACGAACTCGTCGCCCCCCAGACGCGCCGCGGTGTCCAGTGGCCGCAGCACCGAGGTCAGGCGCCGGGCCAACTCCACCAACAGCGCATCGCCTTGGGTGTGGCCCAGGGAATCGTTGATGTTTTTGAACCCATCCACGTCCAGCAGGCAAACGGCCAGCAGGTGGCCGGTGCGCCGCGCATGGGCCACGGCCTGGCCAAACCGCTCGTTGAGCAATGCGCGGTTGGACAAGCCGGTCAACACATCGTGATGGGCCTGCCAATGCACCGACTCCAGCAGGGTGCGCAGCGGCGTGATGTCAAAACAAATGGACACATAACTTTGCGGCAAGCCATCGGGGCCGTTCAACGGAGCGATGGTGCTGGCCAACCAACACAGGCTGCCATCTTTGGTACGGTTGCAAATATCGCCACGCCACACTTGGCCGCTGGCAATGGTGGCCCACATCTGCTCAAAAAAAACCGGGGGGTGAACACCCGAATTCAGCAAACGGTGGTTTTGCCCCAGCAATTCGTCGACACCATAGCCCGACACTTCGCAGAACTGCGGGTTCACATAGGTGATGCGGCCTTGCAGATCGGCCTCGGAAAAAATGGCCGAGGCGTCCACGGCAGCGCGGTAAGGGGGGTGACTCATGGTGGGGACCTTGGTCGTAAAGCCATGGGATGGACACCCCTGTTTATAGTGGGAAGTCCCCCGCTTCGCTGCGAAATCCCCAAAAATTCAGTGCTTGTGCAGGCCTGTTTGCACCCGGCCCTTTTTGTTTTCATGGCCCCCCACCCATTTTTGATGGCCTTGACACCGCACAAGGTGCCCCGGCGGGTCATTGCGGGCTTGCGCCCACCTGCCCTTTGAGCAAGGCAACTCCCTCTGTCAGTGCCACGGCGATGTCCCCCAACGAACGCAAAAAATCCGGCACCAGCCCGTTGCTGTGCTCAAAAGGGCCAAAATTCACCAGCTTCAGGTCGGGGTGCTGGGCCATCAGGGTTTCCAGCGTGCCGTTGCGGTCCACCAGGCCCAGCTTGAGCGCCTCTTGGCCACCCCACACCTCGCCGGTGGTGTAGCTGACAGCAGGCTGCGTCAGCTTGGGGCCGCGCCGCTCCACCAGCAGGGCCGCAAACTGGCGGCCCAGTTCGTTCACCAGCGCCTGGGCCTTGGCGTCGCCCTCGGGCGTGCTGGGCTCAAACGGGTTGAGCATGCCCTTCAGGTTGCCTGAGGCGTAGGTTTTGGCCTTCACGTCGTATTTGTCCAGCGCGCGGTGCACATCCCAGCTTTGCAAAATGGCCCCGATGGAGCCCACCAGCGAGTATTTGCCGCTGACGATGTCGTCGGCCGACAGCGCCACCATGTAACCGGCCGAGGCCCCCAGGTTGCCAATGACGGCGTGCACGGGCTTGGGGTGTTTTTGGCGCAATTCGGCCACTGCGTCCATGATGCGTTCGGCCTCCACCGGGGCGCCACCGGGCGAGTCGATGTACAGCACCACATGCTGCACGTTGTCGTCTTCAAACGCGCGCTTCAAGGCGGGCACCACCCGTTTGGCGGCGGCCAGCTTGGCGCTGGCGCTGATTTGCCCCTCCACCTTGACCACGCCCACCGCAGGCTCACGCGCCACCACGGCGGGCAGCGGCAACAAGGCTTTGGCGGCCAGGCCGGCGTACACGGCGGCTGACCCCACCACCAGCACGCCCACCATCCACCGGCGAAAACGGGCGGCACGGCGGGCCTCGGCCTCGCGGCGCTGCTGGTCCAGCACAAAAGCTTTGGCCAGGCCCACCATGGCCTGCTCGGCGGTGTCGGCGTGGGCCATCAGGGCGGCTTCCACGGGGTTGGGGGCGTTGCGTTTGGCCCACCAGCGGGCAAGGGGTTTGAACATGGTTGGGTGGCTCAAGGCAAAAACACGATGTTCTCAGATACGGCCCCCCTGCCAGAGGTTCACCGCCTCACCCCGGCTGGACGGCTGGGCCGGCCACATCGGCCGCCATGGCCTGTCCCAGGGCCCGCTCCAGCGCCGAGCGGCTGGAAGATTCGACAAACAAGCAGGGTTTTCCCGTGCGTTTGCAATGCTCTTTCACCCGCCAGTAAGCGCCGTGGCTGATGCAGCCCACCTGACAAATCACCACATCGGCCGCTTGCAAGTGGCTGCCGAGTTGGGCGGCACGCTCTTCATCACCGCCGTCGTGGTGCATGAAACGGGCACCCTTTTGTTCAATCACATCGCGGTACACCGGAATGCCGCCGGTGCGCCCCCCCACGCACAACACGGCAAGGTCAGCCAACTGCAGGGGCGGGCCGCTCTCCAGCAACGGCGAGCCGGTTTTGGACTCATGGCCACAGGCCCCCGCCCCGCAAGGCGGGGATTGAACCACCTGCGCACGGGCCTGGGCCATTTCGGCTTTGTCCAAAGCGCGGCGCAACGAGCGGTTGTGCTCCAACAAATGGGCATTTTCTTCGCTGAGTTTGCGCCGCTCCAGCAAGTCGGGCTCGCACGCTTTCAAGGCCTGCCACTGGGTCAACGCCTGATCGCGTTCGGTCTGGGCCCGGATGACCTCTCCGCGCAGCTGCATGCATTCCGCTTGCACACGCGCCAGCTCTTGGGCATGGGTGTGGCGCGCCGTTTGAAGGCGCTGCTGCGTCAGGTCCAGCTCTTCGCCCAGGCGCAGGTTCTCGTCCAGCACCTCGTGGAGTTTGCTGTGGTCCACACGCGCTGCCATGCCCACCTGGTGCTGCAACATGTGCACTTGGCCCAAAACGATGAACTCCAGCTCAGGCGTGCAGCGCGGGTGGGTCAAAACCGCCCAGAACACACCGGCCCAGTCGGTGCCCACACAAGAGCTGTCCCACCAGCGGGCCAAGTCTTCGGTGGTTTTGAGGGTGTGCAGAGCTTGTTTCAGTTGCAGTTCGTAGCGGCCATCGAGTTCGCGCTGTATGCGCTGGGCCATGTCGCTGCGGCGGCGGCACTCACTGACCACCTGGATGTGAACCTCGTATTCCGAGCAGCCCGACACGGGCAACCCCGCTTTGCGCGCCAGTTTGTAAAGATCGGGAAACCGCAGGCACACACCTGCCACGGGGCAAGCGGCACCGTGGCTCAGGTCCCAGAGTTTGCGCCGGGCCGAACCCCGCTGCGCCGCATCTTGGGCTGCAACAACCTGGCGTGCCAACGCCTGGCCCACGGGCGAAGTGTCCAACCCAGGTGTGGCATGGGGTGACAACAAGCCCACGAAATAGGGGGTTCCCAACTGGGTGGGTTTCAGTTTGCTCACGGTGATTGACCTTGGAGAAAGAGAAGGGACAGCCGCCACTCAATGAACGCTGGGCAAGGGCCTGGGCGCCGCATTCAGGGCCAGGCAGCCTGCCCGCAAGGCACGCTCCAGATCGGGGTGCGCGCCATGCGCACCCCAATGGGCCAACACCGCAGCGTGCGTGTCGCGGCAATGCCAGGCGGCGGCCCGGTGCCAGGCGGCCGATGGCGGGTGGGTCTGCACCAACAGCAACAAGGCCATGTGCGCCTGGGCCAGGGTGAGCGCCCCCAGCTCAGGGCTGCCCCCTTCAGCCTGCAAATCGGCCAGGCAACGGTGGCTGCTGACAAAGGCGCACACGCGGGCATCGGCCTGCGCGTCGGTCACGGCTGAAAGGGGTGGGTGCAACCAATCACAGGTTTGAGCCACCGCCAATTGGTACTGGGCCAATGCCAACACCCATTGGCCCGTGTGGTGCGCCTGGGTGGCCCGGCGCATGGTCTGGGTCCAGCCTGGCAATGCCCCGACAGGGGTGAACAGCTCAGACTGAACGGTATCGGCAGGAAAGTGGGTCATGGTGCAGATCCTGGGTTAAAAGGGTTTCCAGAATCAAATGATAACCATTCTCATTCAATACACAAGTGCCACCTGTTTGTTTTTTCAACACGGGGACTCAGGCCAGCAACCAGTGGTTGTCAAGCCGCCCCACGCCGAACCGCGCGGTGCAAAGGGCGGCCATGCCCCCTTCAACGCAGGTACCGCCGTCACGGCCACCGGCCCACACCGTTTGGCCCTTGCTGAGGGCGCCTGCTTCGATCCACGGCGCCTGGCCGCGGTATTGCGCCGCCAGCGTGTAATGCGCCAACGCATGGCCACGCGTGGCACTGACCACAAAATGGGCGTTAGCGCCTTGCCCCAGCACCGCCACATCCCCGCCGTAGCCGGCAAGGGCGGGTTGGCCCGTGGCCAGCCGCAGTTCGCCTTGGGGGTTGTGTTGCCAGTCCAGCACCGCCAGCACGGGGGCGGCAACTCGGGCGCCGTCGTCGTCGTGCTCGGCCTGCAGGGCAATGCCGAGCACAGGCAGGCCCGCGGGGGTGTGGGCCCAGGCCAGGTGACGCAGGCTCAACCTCGGGTCAGGCAAACGCCATTGGCCCAGCAGCTCGCCCGTGGCAGGGTGCAGGCAAACCACCGACGAATCCAAGCGGTGGAGGTGGCGCTTGGTGCGACCGGTTTCAGCCGCCGTATCGATCCCCCCGTTGGCCACAAACAGCATGCCGGCCAGGGGGTGCGCCCCGCCCTGCCCTGCACCACCCGGGCCGTGCGCGGGCATGGCCAACACGGCGTGCGGGTCCAGGCCGTGGGTGGGAAACTCGGCGCGCTTTTCCAGGCTGCGGGCATCGCGCACGCCCAGCAGGCCCAGCCCGGTGTCGGTGTCGATTTCGGGGGTGAACACCGGCCCGTCAGGCCCGGCCAGCACATGGCCACTGAACTGGCGCCCCGCCTCCATCCACACCCAGTGCGGGCGCTGGGTGGGTGACAGGCGCACCAACCAGTCGCCCGGTCGGCGGGCGACCACCAGCAAACGGCCGTCGGGCAGGGGTGCGAGCCCGTGGCCGCGCGTGGGCAAAGCTGTGGCGTGTTGCACCTGGACCGTGGCCCCACCCGCCGACGAAACCACCTGCAACCACCCTGCCTGGTGCAGGCCTTTGGGATCGTCCCAGCAAGCGGCCAGCACCGCAAGCGTTGACGGGCGGGGGGCTGGCCACGCCCCCGCTGGCAACCACGCGGCCACCGCGCCCAAGCGTTGCAAGCACAGGCGGCGGGTGGCCAGGCCCGGTTCAGTCGCCATCGGCATCGGAGAACCCCAGCGGGATGTCGAGTGCGGTGGCCACTTCGGTTTGGTAGAGCACGGTCACGGCTTTCAGCGCAGCGGCCAGCGCCAGCAACTGGCGGTGGTCGGTGGCGCGTTCCGGGGCTGGGTCGGGCAAGGCGGCCAGCCGGGTGCTCACGCCATCCAGCGCCTGGGCCCAGCGTTGTGCCAGTGCCATGTGCCCCTTGCCCAGCAGCAGGGCTTCGATGGGCACCAAGGCCTCGCCAGGCACCGGAGGCTGCCGGCGCTGCTGCGGCGTGAGCTGCCCCTGCGCCCGCAGGCTGGCCCACTGCGCACGCCAGCTGGCCAGGTTGGCCGCACGCGCCAGGCGTGCAAAGGGCGGCGGGTTGCCCTTCAGCGCGGCGCCCAAGGTCTGCACGGCTTTGACGGGTTTTTCGAGGTGCATCCAGCGCAGGCGCTCCACGCCACCCAGCCATTGGTTGAGCCACTCCACCAGCGCGGCGCGGGTGGCTTCAACGTCGGACCCGGACTGCGCCTGCCAGCCTTTGGCCGCCCAGGCGCTCAGATCGGCCGCCAACTCGCGCGCTTCAACCTGCACACCCTGCGCCACCAGCACCAGGTACTGGCAAGTGGCAGCGGGCATGGGGCGGTTGACGAAGGGCACTTCTCTGGGTTTTTCGCCGGGTTTGAGTCCCCGTGCATCAAAAGCGCGGCCCTGCGCCGGGTTCAGTGGCTGCCACGCCAGCAGCAGGTGCTCAAACGCGGGCAACCCTTTGGCCAGCGTGCCCACGCGCTCCATGTCGGTCAGCGTCTGCGGGGCCTGGTCCAGCGCCTTGGCCATCAGCGCCGGGCGGGTGGGCCAGAAGTCAATTTGCCGTTGCGAGCGCCGCGCCAGCACCGGACCAATGGCCGGGGTGGACAGCGCCTCCCAGGCAGCCATGGCCTGCTGCCATTGGGCGTACAGGCGTGTGGAAGCGGCCGATAGCGGCGCGTAGCCGTTGCCCAGGCCGGGCAGCGCCGCACAGTGCTGCGTGGTGGCGTGCACCAGCGCGGCGGCCTGAACCTGAAAGGCCTGGCCCAGCGGCGGCAGGTGGTGGGCATACACGCCAGCGAGTGCGTCTTCGGCGCTGTAGAACGGCGTGGCCACTTGGGCGTGCGCGGCAGCGGGCACAGCCAGGCTCGCGGCGGCCAGCAGCACGCGTGCAAGGTGTGACCAGGCGCGTCTCACAAACTCTCCACGAATTTCACCAGCGCGGCGCGCTCGGATTTGTTCATTTTCAGCACGCGCTGCTGGGCGGCTTCGGCCTCGCCGCCGTGCCACAACACGGCCTCCAGCACACCGTTGGCGCGGCCGTCGTGCAGCAGGCGCTGGTGGCCGTTCACGTCTTTGATGAGCCCGATGCCCCACAGCGGCGGGGTTTTCCACTGGCTGCCCGTGGCGGCAAAGTCGGGGCGGCCATCGGCCAACGCAGGGCCCATGTCGTGCAGCAGCAGGTCGGTGTAGGGGTGGATGGCGTGGCCCACCAGCGCCGGGCTGGACAGGCGCGGAAACGCCTGTGCCAGCGGCGGCTGGCCGGTGGTGTAGCTGGGCCGGTGGCACACCGTGCACTGGGCCGAGGCAAACAGCGCCTGGCCCTTGAGCACCTGCGCGTCCAGGGGTTTGCGGCGGGCAGCCGGGGCCAGCACCGACTGGTAGAACACCACGTCCTCCAGCGTTTTGAGGTCGATTTCGTGGGCCTCACCATGCCCGCCCCCTTGTGCAGCCAGGCAGTCTGTTTGCGCAGGGGTGCAGGCTTCTTCGGGCGCCCATGGGCTGGTGATGCCAATGTCGCCCCGGAACGCACCCGCGCTCTGGTGTGCAAGCGAACCTGTGTTGGCCTTCCAGCCAAAGCGGCCCAGCAACATCTGCTGCGACGGCGCGTCCCACACGCGGTTGGGCCGGCCTTTGATGGGACCGGGCGCAGCCGCCTGTGCGGCGGCGTTGGCCAGCACCTCGGCTTCGGGAATGGCCTCGATCAGCCCGATGCCCATCAACTGAGGGGCGACGCGCGGGCTGAGCATCACACCCGCCGCCATGGGGCCGTAGCCCAGGTTTTTGAACCCGTAGCTGGGCCGCTGCAAGGTGTAGCGGGTGCCGTCGGCAAAACGGCCATGCACGGGGGTGCGGCGGATGAGCACCTCGCCCTCAGGCTTCACGCCCTCGACGGCGGCGTTGTTGAACTGGTCACCGTAGGTGGGCTCTGGCACCACGCCGTCATGCGGCCCGGCCTGGCCAGGCACCGACAGGCGGATGAGCATTTCGGTGGGCGCGTCGTGGTCCACCAGGTTCTGGCGAAAGGCCGGGGGCTGGCCCCGTCCGTCCAGCGCGTGGCACCCCCCGCAGCTGCGGGCAATGAAGTGCGGGCCCAAGCCGTCACGCACGGTGGTGGACGCGGGCGCCTGCACCCAGTTGCGCTTGAAAAACGAGTTGCCAATGGCAAAGCGCGTGCGCTCTTCGTCGGTGAGGTTGGCGGCAGGGAACGAAAACGCGTTCTTGCCGTTGGCCCACACGGTGGTGGGGCCGCCGGTGGCCTCCAGAGCGTCGGCACTGGCGGTGGCATTGAGCGCCAGCGGGGCCGCCCACACCCCCACGGCCAATACCCAGAGAACCCCAGGGCGAGGGCCAAAAAAAACGGTCATGCAACAGATAAATCAATAGCTGAAAACCACCGCCCATAAAGCGGTGGAGGCCAAAAATGCTTAAAAATTCATCAAGGTTCAACCAGCGTCAGCTTTTTGATGCCCACCGCGCTGGCCGAGGCCACGAGGTCTTTGCTCTGCTGCGTCAGGCTGGCGATGGTTTTTTGGATGCGCTGGCGGCCCGGCGCGGCCTTGTCACCCCGAATTTCGCGGTCGAAGGGGGCCTGAATGCCTTGGGCTGCGGCCACCGATTCGGCAATCTGCCGCGTGGTTTTGTCGGCCATTGCGGCATCGGTGGTGGCCACCAGGTCTTTCAGCGACGGGCCAGCGACCGTGTTGCCATCCACCCGCTTGTAAGCGCCCAGCCACACGTTCTGTATGCCCTGGGCGTTGGCAACGACATCGCGGTGGGTGTTGTCGGAGAAGCAGGAGTGCTCGTCTTCCTGGTCCTGGCTGTTCAGCGCCACTTCCAGGCGTTCGCCAGCCAGCTCGCCACGCGACAGCGAGCCCAGGCCCACCAGCATTTTGCGCACCGACTCCTTGCCGCCTTTTTCAAACTTGGCGCGGTAGTTGGCCTTCACGCCTGGGGCCCAGGCTTTGACCAGGCTTTCGGCATCGCTGACCAGCAGGTCCATGGCGGTTTTCAGGTACAGGCGGCGGCGATCGGCGTTGGGGGCCTTGCCGTCCACAAAGTCTTCGAAGCTGCGGGCGCCGGGGCCGGTGTCGGACAGGTCTTGCCCCCACAGGAAAAATTCGATGGCGTGCCAGCCGGTGGCGATGTTCTCTTCGCCGCCGCGCTCGTTTTGCGCCATCAGGTTCTTGGCGGTGATTTTGAATTTGGGGTTGTTCACCAACCCGGCGTTGGGCTTGCCCTTGACGCCATCGACAAACGATTCGTCCATGGGCCAGGCGTTCATGCGGCCTTCGGGGCCGTTGTCGTTGTCAATGGGACCGCCGTAAAAGCGGAAGGCTTCGGTCTGGCCATAGGCCTCGCGGGCGGCCAGCCAAGCCTTTTTGGCAGCGTCTTGTGTGTCCGCAGACGGGGCTGCCACAAAGGCGTTGACCGCCGTTTGCAGCGCCTTGGCCGTGGTCAGCACGTCTTCGTAATTGGCATGCACCAGCGCGGCATAGTGCTGTGCCACGGTGGCATGGGTCACAGCGGCAACTGCCACGGGTTGGGCGCTGGCTGGGTCGGGTTGTGCCGCATGGGCGGGCAACGCGCTCAGAGACCCCATGGCCAGGGCCACGGCCAGGGAAAGCACTTGGTGTTTCATGAAACCTCTCTTGTCTTGTTCAAAACCAGAAACGCTGTGCAAAACGCACGGCCCAACCTCACACGCCTGCCTGCAGGCAACGCTTGGCACAGACGGTTGGATGGCCGCATTAAACCACACGAATAAGAATGATTTGCATTAAAATGAATTGCATCCCTCGGATGCTTGATGCACATCAAACCCTTTCAGCCAGCACGCGCCAGCGGTGCCAGCCAGTCACCTCAATTGCCCCTGGTCCATGCCCCCCTTGCAAGACGCCCAAGCGCACACCCCATTGACACCCGATTGGCCCCAGCTGGGGCTCAAGGCCACCCCACCCCGCATGAAAGTGCTGGACATCTTCCGCCACAGTGCCACACGGCACCTGTGTGCTGAAGACGTGTACCGCGCCCTGGTGGCAACGGGCGAGGCCTTGAGCCTGTCCACCGTCTACAAGGCGCTGTCCCAGTTTGAACAGGTGGGGCTGCTCACCCGCAGTGAACTGGGGCATGGCCATACGGTGTTTGAACTCACCGACCCCCAGGGCCTGCGGCACGGTCATTTGCTGTGTGTCACCAATGGCGAGGTGACTGAGTTGCACTTGCCGGAGCTGGAGCAGCACCTGCGCGCACTGGCCAAAGCCCACGGCCTCGACCTGACGCACTGGGCACTCACCGCCTGGGGCCGCCCAATCTTCCGGCCAGGCGGTTCTGGTGTGGGCGATGCCGCTGGCTGACAGGCAGGGCAATGAAGCCCTCACGCCCCGTCATGATCCCGTCATTAACGAGAATAATTCTCAACTAGAATGAAACACAGGGCACGGCCTGTGCAGCGCCAACCGCACGGCCAGCCAGTCGTTATTCACACCATCGGAGCATTGGCATGACCACACACAGCGAACAGCGCCGCCAGGCAGCCCTTTCCCGCACCCCGGTGTGGGTGTTTCGCCGCCCGCTGTCCACGATCGCCACCGCCGTGGCCTTTTCCCTTTTGGGAGGCCAAGCGGCGTTGGCACAAACCCCGCCCGCCAACCAGGCCACAGTGGCGGCCCCCACCCAGATTGAAATGCCCTGGAACGACAAAAACCGCCCAAACCGCCCGCCCAACCCCGTGGCGGGCCGCAATGCCGAGCCGGGTGTGAGCATCCACGCCAGCATTTCCGAGCACCTGGTGCGTTGGGGCCGCGCCCTCACCCCCCCGAGCCTGGCCCAAAGGGCGGCGTGGGAAATTCACGGTCTCTTCGCGGTGTGGGCCGCTGCCCTTGCCTGGGCCGTGGTGCGACCGGCCAGAAGAGCAGGAACGGAGTTGCGGTGGCTGGGCGCCACACTGTTGGCCAGCCTGCCATTGCTGCATGCGCTGACCACCGAGCGCCACTTGCTGCCCAGCTTGTGGTCGGGCAACTGGGGGGTTGCGGGGTTGGGGTTGGAGCTCTCCCTTTTGGCGCTGGCCGCTTTGCACGCCAGGTGGGCGCTGCGCATCCACCGGCTCAGCACCACCCGTTGAGGGCCAGCGGGACCCGAACAGCCCACAGCCCAATCCCCTGCAAGCGGTCCGATCAGAATTTCTTGGCCAAGGCAAGCAAGGCCACGCCACTGAACGCGGCACCCGCATAAAAGGTGAACGACGCGCCCAGCTGGTCCCACAACAGGCCCGCCAAGACACTGGCGACCAACAGGGCCAACCCGCTGACCAGATTGAAAAAACCAAAGGCAGTGCCCCGAAGGTCAGCCGGTGCAGTGGCTGCCACCATGGTCGCCAGCAAGCCCTGGGTCATGCCCATGTGAATGCCCCACAGCGCAACGCCCGCCAGCACCACGGCCCAATGGCCACCCGTGGCCAAAACCAGATCGGCGGCGACCAGCACCCCCAAGCCCCAGGCCAAAAGGGTTTTGTGGCTCATTCGGTCAGCCAACTTCCCCACGGGGTAGGCACAAACGGCATACACCAGGTTCATGGCCACCATCACCAGGGGCACCCATGTGACCGCGATGCCCCCCTGCTGGGCCCGCAGCACCAGAAAGGCTTCGCTGAATCGTGCCAGCGTGAACACCGCCCCCACCCCCACCACCCACCAATATGTGGCGCTCAAGCGCCCGAGGTTTTCCCGGCGAATCGGGTTGGTGCGCTTTTCACCCACCTGGGGTTTTGGCTCGCGCACGCCCACCAGCAGCAACACCACCGCGAGCCCTCCCGGTATCAGCGCCACCCAAAACACGGCCCTGAAATCGTTCGCCCACAACAGCATCAGAGCTACGGCCAGCAAGGGGCCCAAAAATGCCCCCACCGCATCCAGCGATTGGCGCAGGCCGAATGCCGCCCCCCGCAGGTGGGGCGGCGCAATGTCGGCCACCAAGGCATCGCGCGGGGCTCCGCGTATGCCCTTGCCAACCCGGTCCAACAAGCGGGCCGTGAGCACAAAGCCCAGGGTGGGTGCAATGGCAAAAAGGGGTTTGCTCAACGCCCCCAGGGCATAGCCCAACACGGCCAAACCTTTGCGCCGCCCCAAATAGTCGCTGACCGCGCCTGAAAACACCTTGACGATCAGCGCCGTTGACTCCGCCAGCCCTTCGATCAAACCCACCACCCACGCGCTGGCCCCCAAGGTGCCCACCATGAACAGGGGAAGCAGGCTGTGGACCATCTCCGAGGAAATGTCCATCAACAAACTGACGAACCCCAACACCCAGATACCGGGAGGGATTCGGGTGGACGCCGCCACCGGCGTTGTGGTCGGTTGAAAAGGGGGGGGAATGGGCACAAGCGCCTCGCTTTCAAAAAAATGGGGGGGGGGCGGTTGGATGTTATTTTTTGAGGGCCGACAGCGGCACCACCATGGGCGCTCCCATGACCGGGTCGGCCAAAATCTGCGAACGGATGCCAAACACCTCTTCCACCCGCTGTGGTGTGAGCAGCTCGGCCGGTGGACCCGCCGCCACGATACGCCCGGCCTTCATGGCAATGAGGTGGTGGGAATGGCGGGCCGCCAGGTTCAGGTCATGCAACACCATGACCAATGATTTGCCCATGTCGGCGTTCAGCCGCTGGCACAGCGCCAACACCTCCAGCTGGTGGGCAATGTCGAGGTAGGTGGTGGGCTCGTCGAGCATCAGCACCTCAGTGTCCTGTGCCAGCACCAGCGCAATCCACACGCGCTGGCGCTGCCCGCCCGACAGTTGCGCCACCAGGCGGTCGGCGCTGTCAGTCAGGCCGGTTTCGGCCAGGGCACGGGCCACGGCGGTTTCGTCTTCGCGGCTCCATTGCCGCAAAAAGCCCTGGTAGGGAAAACGGCCGCGCGACACCAACTCGCGCACGCGAATGCCCGGCGGCACGCTGGACACCTGGGGCAGAAAACCCAGACGGCGGGCCAGGCCACGTCGCCCGTAGGCGGCCACCGGGCGCCCCTCGAACCACACCTGCCCTGCCTGCGGCTCGATCAGGCCGCACAGCGCCCGCAGCAACGTCGATTTGCCACAGCCGTTGGGGCCAATGAGGGTGGTGATGGCCCCACGGGGAATGGTCACGTCCAGGCCATCGCAAACCACATGCTGGTCGTAGGACAGCCGCAGGCCGGTGCCGGCAAAAAGGGGAAGCATCAGAAAGACCTCAATCTGGGCATAGCAAACACCAGGTACACCCCGCCAATCAGCGCGGTCATCAGGCCCACGGGCAGGTTCAGTTCAAACGGCACCCACTGGCTGACCACGTCCACCCCCAGCAACAGCACCGCACCGGTGAGTGCGGCGGGCCACAGCGGGCGGGCGTGGTCGCCCACCCAAAAAACCGCCAGACGCGGCGCGGCCAGGGCAATGAACGCAATGGGCCCTGCCGCGCCAGTGGCCAGCGAGGCCAGCAGCACCGCACCAAAGGCCATGCCCCCCTTCACCTTCAGCGCGTGCACCCCGAGTTGCCGGGCCAGGTCATCGCCCATTTCCAGCAACACCAGCCTTGACTGACCCAGCAGCACCAGGGGCAACACCACCACCAGCCCCACCAGCAAGGGCCAAACGTGCCCCCACTGCCGGGCGTTGAGTGAACCCGCCAGCCACAACTGGGCGGCAAACGCCTGCTCCAGCTCGCCGCGCAGCAGCAACACCTCGTTGAGCGCGGACAGCGTGGCCCCCACCCCGATGCCCACCAGCACCAGCCGGTAACCGGCCACCGCTGCGTCGCGCAGCGACAGGCCAAACACCACCAGCGCCGTCAACAGGCCCGAAGCCACGGCAAACGCGGCCGATGCAACACTGGACGTGCCGCCGAACACGAAATACACCACAGCCCCCGAGGCCGCGCCGGTGGTGAAACCGATGACGTCGGGCGAGCCCAGCGGGTTGCGCGACAGCGACTGAAACACCCCCCCCGCCACCGCCAATGCAGCCCCGGTGAGCAGGGCCGTCAGCACACGGGGCAGGCGGATGTCCAGCACCACCTTGCGCTCCAGCGGCGAACCTCCGCCCCAGAACACGATGTCCAGCGCCTGTGCACTGCTGAGCGACATTTTCCCGGTGCCCAGGGCCCAGACGGCCAGCCAGACCAGGGCCACGGCCAGCAGGCCCACCACCAGGGCCTGGCGCGGCACCCACACCAGCGAGCGCTGGCCCCAGCGCCACACGCGTGCTTGATTGAATCGAAGGCTCACCACAAACAACTCACAAGTCAGACAACCGGTCCCGGCGGGACAGCATCACAAAGAACGGCCCACCGATCAGGGCCACCATCAGCCCCGCCCCCAGGTCTGCCGGGTGCAGCAGCACGCGCCCTGCCACGTCGGCCAGCACCAACGTGAACATGGCCAGCAACACCGACCAGCGCAACAACAGCCGGTGGTTGGGGCCCACCCAGGCACGGGCCAGGTGCGGGGCCATCAGACCCAGAAACGCAATGGGCCCCACCGCCGCCGTGGCCGCCCCCGCCAGCAGCACGATGGCCAGCAGCGACAACCCCAAGATGCGGCCACGGTGCACACCCAACGCGGAACCCAGGTCGGGCCCCAGGCCCAAGGCGTCCAGGTGATCCGCCACATAGACTGCCAGCGCCAGACCCACCCCCACAAACGGAAGGCTGGCCAGCAGCACATCCAGGTCGCGCCCTTCCAAGGCCCCCACCACCCAGTTGCGGTAGTGGTCGAACACCTGATCCACGCTGTTGACAATGACCAACTGCGAAAACGACAAACACACCGCCGACACCGCCACACCCGCCAGCACGATGCGCGTGGGGCTGGCCCGCACCGTGCCCGCCCCCGACAGGGCCAGCACAGCCAGACCGGCCGCCAGCGCACCGGCCATGGCGGCCATGATCTGCACCCCCATGGGCACCTGCCCCAGCAGCGCCATCAAGGCCACCACCGCCAGGCTGGCGCCAGCGTTCACGCCCAGAATGCCGGGGTCGGCCAAGGCATTGCGCGTGACGGCCTGCATGAGCAAACCCGACGCCCCCAGGGCCGCCCCCACCAGCAGGCCGATCAGCAGCCGCGGCAGGCGCAGGTGCACCACCAGCAAATGGTCGGACTGGGTGGGGTCGAATGCGCGCACAGCCTCCACCACCGTGCCCCACGCAATGGGCTTGGTGCCCACGCCCAGCGCAGCCACCGACAGGCCCAGCAGCCCCAGCCACAACGCCGCACCCAGCCACAGGCGGCGCAGGGCAGCCGGTGCACGCTCAGACAGCCGCGGGGTCATCGGGTGGCGGCGGTTGCCGCAAAGCGGCGGCCGATGGCATCGACGATCTCGTTGGCACTGTAGTAATCGATGCGAAACGAGTTTTTACCCAAGCCATGCACCTGCCGGGCTTGAATGGCAGGCCATGTGGCCAGCACACGGTCGCGCATGAGGTTGCCCACGTCGTCATCCGCCTGGCGCAGCAAAAACACGGTGCGGGCCTTGAGTTCCGTGAGCCGTTCGTACTGGGCTTTCACGAAATCATCGGGCGTGTCCAACCCGCTGTGCCAGCGCGGGTCGGGCCCTTCCATGCGAAACCCCAGGGCCGCCAGCAAGGCACCGTGCGACCCCTTGGGCATGGCAATCGGGTTGACCATGCCCGCCCCGTTGTAGCTGACGATGGCGGTGAGCCCCTCGGGCACGCGAATGGCCTTGGCCACCGCTCGCGTTTTGGCGGCCAATTCGGCCATGCGCTGCTCGGCCCGCTCGGACAGGCCGGTGGCCCGGCCCAATTGGTGCGCCACCTCCTGCCAGCTGTGGGTGGCGTAGTCCACCACGATGGTGGGGGCAATCTGCGAGAGCTCGCGCACCGCATCGAGGGCCGAATCGGCCCCGCTGACCGACACCACGATCAGGTCCGGCTTGGCCAGGTAGACCGACTCCAGGTCCACCGCGTTCAGGGGCCACAAGCGCTTGACCTTGCGCGCCTCGGCCACTGCCGCCCACTGGTCAAAGAACCGTTTGTTGCCATTCAACGCAGAAGCCACCACCGGCGCGTCGATGGCCAACAGCGAACCGGTCAGCGTGACCGAGGTGGACAGGATGCGCTGGGGCTTGGCCGGAATGCTGACGGTGCTGCCATCGGGGTTTTGGTGCTGCACGGGCCAAGCCTGATGGGTGGACACCGCCGCCGCCGCCACCGGTGCAAAGGCAAACACCCAGCCCAACCAAGCCAAAGCCCAGCGGTGAAAACAGAAACGGCTCATGCCTGGCCCCCTTTCAACAAGGCATCCAACTCGGGTTGGACCGCTTCGGGCACCGACGGTGTCCAGCCATAGGCCAGCACCTCGGTGCGCGCAAAGCGCTGAAGGTGGTCGTCAATGATGAAGTGCATGCCGGGCATCTGGCCGGGCGCATCGGCCTGCAGGTAGATGTCCAGCCCCTCGGCATCGGCCCTCATCACGCATTGGCCCTGGAGAAAACGCACCCGGCCCTCCCATTCGGTGAACTGGGCGGGCACTTTGTGGGCAAAGTGGCGGCACAGTTTGAGGATGTATTTCGACGCGTGCGGCGTGGCAATGTGGGTGGACGAATGGTTCAATGGGCACCTCGAAACGGATCGTGGGGTTGCTTTCGCAGGGCCCAGCGCACCGCCCGGGTGAGGGACGGGTACACCACCGAGCCATGGTCTTCGTTGGGGAAAATTTCGGTTTGAAGCCGGGTGCTGGGCCCCATCAGGCCCTCCAAACTGACCGCAAGCCTGGAAAAACGGGCCTGAAGATCGCGCTGAGCGTGCAGGGCCATGCGCTTGGGACTGTCTGAGCCCTTGACTCTCTCATCACGGCCTATGCCCAGGAACAGGGTTTTGCCCACCGCGTTGGAGCGGGCATGGTGCAACTGCTCCAACACCCAGCCATCGGCCCACCAAAGCGACGGGCTGATGGCAAAAAACGCATCGAAGCGCCCAGGGCAGAACAGCAGCTTGCAAAGCGCGAAAAGCCCCCCGTAGGAGTGGCCGTACAGCGCCACCTCGGCAAACCGCTGGCCGTTGCGGGTCTCCAGCTCGGGCAGCAGTTGTTCGTCCAGAAAACGGGCAAAGGCCAGCGCCTGGCCTGTCTCACCCAGGGCCGGCGCACAGCCCGCCGGGCGTTCGGGCAGAAAATCCTGCGCTCGGCGGGCCAGGTCGTAAAAATCCACGCCCGGGTAGCCCACCCCCACCACCCAGCATGACGACACCGGCTCTGCCGCCGCCCGCGCCAGACGCAACAGCGCCATTTGGGCAGCAGGTGGGGCCGTGACGTTGCCGTCCAGCAGCACCAAAAGCCGCTCGGCGGGTGCCTCCTGAGGCACACAGGCGCGGGTGAGAAACAGCTGGCGCCATTCGCCGCTCACCGCATCGCGGTGGTTTTCCACCCACACGTGAGGCAGGCCCAACGCCTGCCCTGCAACCTGCCGTGCGTCCATCACCAGAACTTGTAGTCCAGTTGCACACCCACGGTGCGTGGGGCCAACACGTCCTGGGTGGTGGTGCCCTGGAAATAGGTGTTGACAACGTATTTGTCAAACACGTTGTTGACGTAGGTGCGGACCGAGGCTTGCTGGCTGAGGGCATAACTGGCGCCCATGCCCACCAAGGTGTAGCCACCCG
The DNA here is from genome assembly GCA_964342395.1 of uncultured Hydrogenophaga sp. Lineage (GTDB taxonomy): Bacteria > Pseudomonadota > Gammaproteobacteria > Burkholderiales > Burkholderiaceae_C > UBA2334. The sequence continues at coordinate 1,299 of CAYFFJ010000029.1, read as the reverse complement.
CCTTGGCCTTCTGCCCCGCACCGGCGGCGTTCGAGATGTCCACGTGGTAGGCGGCCACGTATTTGGCATTGGCGCTGAGCACGAGCTGGGGCGTCAGGCGGTGCGTCACGCCTGCGCCCAGGGTGCGCGGGGCTGCGTAAGGCAATTGGTTGCCCACGTAGGCCATGTTGGCACTGAACCGGTTCACCTTGCCCGACTGCACGCTGGCGTTGGCGTGAACCTGGGTGGTCTTGCCCAGCTGGGATGACACCTCCAGCTCGATGCCACGGATGGTGGCCTCGTCCACGTTGGAGATCAGCGTGCCGTTTTTGGCCTGGTAATCCTTGAACACGTTGTGGAACAGGTTCACCGCCCAGGAACCCTTGCCGCCATTGAAGCTTTGCTTCAAGCTGGCCTCAATGGCGGTGACGTACTCGGCTTTGTAGCTGTCGATCTTGTTCTGGTCCACATCCATGCTGATACCGGCCGGGTTGTAGCCCCTGCGAACGTCCAGTCCGGCCACCGTTTGCGGGTCCAGCTTGTAGCGGGTGCCGAGCCGGGGCAACACATAGGTTTTGCTCTCGTTGCGGGTAGCGGTCACCGTGCCATTGGTGATCGAGCGCTCCTGCGACTCGCGCTCCACACGCCCCCCAGCGGTCAGCGCCAGGCGGTCGGTCAACGGGTAGTCCAGTTCGCCAAACACCGAGTGGGCCGTGGTCTTCGTGTCTCCGGAATACACAATGCCGCCCGAGTAAAACTTGGCCAACACCGCCATGTCGTCCTGAAAATGCGACACCCCCACCATGGACTTGACGCCCGACTCGGGGAAACCCAGGTTCACCCGGACCTCCGCCCCCAGCCCATCTTGCTTCGAACGCGAATTGAAATACCTGGCCGTGGTGGTTTGCGCCACGGTCCAGTTGTGGGCAAACCCCGCATCCATGGAAGAGGCCGACAGCAAGACATCCACCGAACGGTTGGCGTCAAGTTGGTAAGTGGTGTTTGACGCAACGCTGCTCAGTGAAGTGTTGCCAATGCGGTGGTTGAGCTTGTCCGTTGAAGCGGTGTAGTCGCCCGAATCCCCGAGGTTGACCTGGTTCAAATACGGCCCCTTCTGGGACTGGTGCTGCACATCCAGCCGACTCACCAAATTCGGGTTGTGTTTGGGCGCCCACAACAACTTGGCCTTGACGTCGTTGCGCTCCACCTTGTCGGGGTCGGACGAAAAATCCAAACCCGGGCGGGTGTTGTTGTCAACGTAGTGGATGAAGTTGGAGCCGCGAGACAGGTCGGCACTCAGGCGGTAGGCCAGGCTGTCGG
>CAYFFJ010000028.1:30257-31096 GCA_964342395.1 uncultured Hydrogenophaga sp. | reverse complement strand
GGCGAATGGACCGGCACCATGTGCCTGACCGAACCCCATTGCGGCACCGACCTGGGGCTGCTGCGCACCAAGGCCGAACCCATCTTGGGCGGTGGTGCAGAAGCCACCTACAAAATCAACGGCGCCAAAATCTTCATCAGCGCCGGTGAACACGACCTGGCCAGCAACATCGTGCACCTGGTGCTGGCCCGCCTGCCCGATGCGCCCGTGGGCAGCAAAGGCATCAGCCTGTTTGCCGTGCCCAAATTCAACGTGAACGCCGACGGAACGCTCGGCAGCCGCAACGGCATTTTCTGTGCCGGGCTGGAGCACAAAATGGGCATCCACGCCAACTCCACCTGCCAAATGGTGCTGGAAGACGCCGTGGGCACCCTGGTGGGCCAGCCCCACAAGGGCCTGCAAGCCATGTTTGTGATGATGAACGCCGCCCGCCTGGGCGTGGGCAACCAGAGCCTGGGCCTGACCGAAGTGGCCTACCAAAACGCCCTGGCCTACGCCAAAGACCGCATCCAGATGCGATCTTTGAGCGGCGTGAAGGCCAAAGACCAACCGGCCGATCCCATCATCGTGCACCCCGACGTGCGCAAGATGCTGCTGACCGCCAAGGCCTACGCCGAAGGTGGCCGCGCGCTGGCCTGCTTCTGCGCCATGCTGCTGGACAAAGAGCTGCACCACCCCGATGAAAAAGTGCGCAAAGACAGTGCCGAACTGCTGGCGCTGCTCACGCCCATCATCAAAGCCTTCCTGTCCGACAACGGCTTCCAGGCCACCGTGATGTGCCAGCAGGTGTTTGGTGGCCACGGCTACATCAAAGAGTGGGGCATGGAGCAGTTTGTGCG
>CAYFFJ010000028.1:0-30247 GCA_964342395.1 uncultured Hydrogenophaga sp. | reverse complement strand
TGCATCAACATGATTTACGAAGGCACCAACACCATCCAAAGCCTGGACCTGCTGGGCCGCAAGGTGCTGGGCAACAACGGCGCCACGTTGAAAAAGTTTGGCAAGCTGGTGGCCGCGTTGGTCGAGGCCGAAGGCGTGAACGAAAAAATGGCCGAGTTCATCAACCCGCTGGCGATGATGGGTGACAAAGTCACCCAGTTCACCACCGAAATCGGGTTCAAGGGTTTCCAGAACCCCGACGAAGTGGGCGCTGCCGCGGTGGACTACCTGCGCGTGGTGGGCCACCTGGTGTTCGGTTACTTCTTTGCCCGCATGGCCTCGGTGGCGCTGAAAGAAATTGCCAACGGCAACCCCGACCCGTTCTACGCCGCCAAGCTGCAAACCGCACGCTTCTATTTCGCCAAGCTGTACCCCGAAACCGCCACGCTGATGTTGACCGCCCGCGCCGGCAGCAAGGCGCTGATGGACACCGACCTGGCCCTGGCTTGAAGCCGCACGCACTGGAGAACCCATGTCACCCACCGTTTCGCGCTTCCATGTGAAAAAAGTCGCCGTGCTTGGCGCGGGCGTGATGGGCGCGCAAATTGCCGCCCACCTCGTCAACGTCAAAGTGCCGGTGGTGCTGTTTGACCTGGCCGACACCAAGTCGCCAGCCAAAAACGGCATCGTCACCCGGGCCATTGCCAACCTGGCCAAGCTCAAGCCCTCGCCGCTGGGTAACAAGGCCGATGCGGCGCTGATCCAGGCCGCCAACTACGAAGAGCACCTGGAACTGCTGCAGGGCTGCGACCTCATCATCGAGGCCATTGCCGAGCGCATGGACTGGAAGGTCGATCTTTACAAAAAGATAGCGCCCTTTGTTGCCCCACAAGCGCTGGTGGCCTCAAACACCTCAGGTTTGTCCATCACCGCCATGAGCGAGGTGCTGCCCGAGGCACTGAAGCCCCGTTTCTGCGGCATCCACTTCTTCAACCCCCCGCGCTACATGCCGCTGGTGGAGCTGATTGCCACGCCCACCACCGAGCCGCGCGTGATCGACCAGCTGGAGGCCTTTGTCACCACCGGCCTGGGCAAGGGCGTGGTGCGTGCCAAAGACACGCCCAACTTCGTGGCCAACCGCGTGGGCATTGCCGGCATGCTCTCCACCATGAAAGAGGCACAGCGCTACGGCCTGACCTACGACGTGGTGGACGACCTCACCGGCAAAAAGCTGGGCCGCGCCAGCAGCGGCACCTTCCGCACCGCCGACGTGGTGGGCCTGGACACCATGGCCCACGTCATCAAGACGCTGCAAACCACGTTGAGTTTGGAAACCGACCCCTTCTACGGCAGTTTCGAAACCCCCGCTGTGTTGACCAAACTGCTGGAACTGGGCCACCTGGGCCAGAAGACCAAGGCCGGGTTCTTCAAAAAGGCCGGGCGCGACGTGCTGCGCTTCGAGCTGGACAGCGAGGCATACGTGCCAGCAGGGCAAAAGAGCGACGAGGTGTACGCCCGCATGCTCAAAAAGCCTGCCGGTGAGCGCTTGAAGTTGCTGCGCAACGCCGAAGGCCTGAACGGGACGAATCAAGGCCAGTTCCTGTGGGCCATTCTGCGCAACGCCTTCCACTACGCCGCCGTGCACTTGGGGCAAATCGCCCACACCGCGCGTGATGTGGACCAAGCCATGCGCTGGGGCTTTGGCATGAAGCAAGGCCCGTTCGAGCTGTGGCAGGAAGCCGGTTGGCTGGAAGTCGCCCAGATGGTGCAGGCCGACATCGATGCGGGCAAAGCCTTGTGCAACACGCCGCTGCCCAAGTGGGTGTTCGAAGGCCCCGTGGCCGAGGCAGGGGGCGTGCACAGCGCCCAAGGCTCGTTCAACCCCACCACCGGTGCGTTTGAAGCCCGCCGCACGCTGCCCGTGTACAGCCGCCAGCTGTTCCCCGAGCTGCTGCTGGGCGAAGCGGGGCCGGACTACCGCACCGCAGGCACCACGCTGATGGAAGACTCGGCCATTCGCCTGTGGACACTCGACAGTCATGGTCTGGATGGGGTGGTCATTGCCAGCATCAAAACCAAGATGCACGCCATCAGCCCTGACGTGGCCGAGGGCCTGAGCCAGGCGGTGGATCTGGCCGAGGCCAGCTACCAGGGCGTGGTGATCTGGTCGGGCGACGAGCCTTTCAGCGCCGGGGCCGACCTGCAAGCCATGCTGCCCGGCTTCATGATGGGCGGTGCCGCCGCCATCAACGAGGCCGAGGGCGAGCTGCAGCGCATCATGCTGAAGATTCGTTACGCCTCTGTGCCGGTCATTGCCGCCGTGCGCGGCTTGGCCCTGGGGGGCGGCTGCGAGCTGGCCGTGCACAGCGCCCGCCGCGTGCTGCACATGGAAAGCTACGTGGGCCTGGTGGAAGTGGGCGTGGGGCTGGTGCCCGGTGCCGGCGGCCTGACCTACATCGCCCGCCGCGTCGCCGAAAACGCCGCAGCCAGTACCAACAAAGACCTGATCCCCTTCCTGACCGAAGGCTTCAAGGCCGCGGCCATGGCCAGCGTGGGCACCAGTGCGCTGGAAAGCCGTGGCCTGGGCTATGTGCTGGACAGCGACGTGATCGTGCCGCACAAGGATGAGCTGCTGTTCACCGCCATCAACGAAGCCAAAGCCTTGTTTGCGGGCGGCTACCGCGCCCCGCACAAGCGCCTGTTCCCGGTGGCGGGCCGCAGCGGCAAGGCCACCATTTTGGGCAGCCTGGTCAACATGCGCGACGGCGGTTTCATCAGCCAGCACGACTTCCACATTGCCGACTTGATTGCCGGTGTGTTGACCGGCGGCGAGGTGGACGCGGGCACCCTGGTGAGCGAGGACTACCTGATGACGCTGGAGCGCCAGGCCTTCTGCAGCCTGCTGGAGCACCCCAAAACGCAGGAACGCATCATGGGCATGCTGAGCACCGGCAAGCCTTTGCGCAACTGATGGCCACCGCCACCACCCCCAACCGCCTGCAACGCAGCCTGGAGCGCCTGTCCGAGGCGCCCGGCTTCATGCAGCGCTGGGTGCGCAACCTCGTGCTGCACCGCGCCGTGCCCTTCACCGGCACGGCCAAGGTCAATTTCGTGCATGTGGCACCTCAGCGGGTGGAGGTGCACCTGGCCAACCTGCGCCCGGTGCAAAACCACATTGGGGGTGTGCACGCCTCGGCCATGAACCTGCTGGCCGAAACCGCCACCGGCATGGTGGTGGGCATGAACGTGCGCGACGACTGCCTGCCCCTGGCCAAAGAGCTGACCATGGCCTTTCGCAAACGCGCCACCGGCGCGCTGACCGCCGTGGCCACCCTGACGCCCGAACAGCAACACGCCCTGCACAGCACCGACAAAGGCGAAGTCACCGTGAAGGTGGTGGTGACCGACGAAACCGGCGTTGAGCCGGTGGAATGCACATTTGTGTGGGCCTGGGTACCTGCCCGCCCACACCAGCCCTGAAACGCACAGGCAACAAGGAACGAACATGAGCAAGCAACTTCAAGACGCCTACATCGTCGCCGCCACGCGCACGCCCATTGGCAAATCGCACCGGGGCTTCTTTCGCAACACCCGCCCGGACGACCTGCTGGCCCACGCCCTGCGTGCCGCGCTGGCCCAGGTGCCCGGCCTGGACCCGGCAGCAATAGAAGACGTGATTTGCGGCTGCGCCATCCCTGAAGGCCAGCAGGGCCTGAACGTGGCGCGCATCGGCGCGGTGCTGGCTGGCCTGCCCAACAGCGTGGGTGGCATCACCGTCAACCGCTTTTGCGCGTCGGGTCTGAGCGCCATCCAGATGGCCGCCGACCGCATCCGCGTGGGCGAGGCCGACGTGATGATCGCCGCCGGTGCCGAAAGCATGAGCATGGTGCCCATGATGGGCAACAGCCCCAGCCTGTCGCCCAGCATCTTTGCCGACACCCAGAACGTCGAGAAATACGGCATTGCCTACGGCATGGGCCTGACCGCCGAAAAGGTGGCCCAGCAGTGGAAAGTGAGCCGCGCCGACCAGGACGCCTTCGCCCTGCAATCGCACCAACGCGCACTGGCCGCGCAGGCCAAAGGCGAATTTGCCGACGAAACCTGCCCCGTGGAAGTGACCGAGCGCAGCGTCAACCTGGAAACGGCGGAAGTCACCACCACCACCCGCACCGTGAGCCAGGACGAAGGTGCCCGCCCCGACACCAGCCTGGAAGGCCTGGGCAAACTCAAGCCCGCGTTCGCCACTCCCCGCCGGGCCGACTTCAGCCCCACCGGCCTGGGCACGGTGACGGCGGGCAACAGCAGCCAGACCAGCGACGGCGCAGGCGCGCTCATTCTGGCCAGCGAGGCTGCCATCAAACGCTTCGGCCTCACGCCATTGGCCCGCTTCGTCAGCTACGCCTCACGCGGCGTGCCCCCGCACCTGATGGGTATCGGCCCGGTGGAGGCCATTCCTGCTGCGCTGAAAAACGGTGGTTTGCACCAGAACGACCTGGACTGGATTGAGCTGAACGAAGCCTTTGCCGCCCAAAGCCTGGCCGTGATGAACACGCTGGGCCTGGACCCGGCCAAGGTCAACCCCAACGGCGGTGCCATCGCCCTGGGTCACCCGCTGGGCGCGACCGGTGCCATCCGCGCCGCCACCGTCATCCACGCCCTGGGGCGTCACCACAAACGCTATGGCATGGTCACCATGTGCGTGGGCATGGGGCAGGGGGCGGCGGGAGTTTTTGAGCGGGTGTGAGGCCGCCACCCGTGTGCAGCCGCTTGGGCGGAGGCACACGGGCGGTCCAGGCCTTCAGGCCGGACCTCCCTGCGCTTTTTGCAGCAAGGCCAACCCCTTCTCGTCATGGCCGACACCGCGCGCGGCACGGACGTTGAAGCGGGTTTCAGTGTCAAATTCTGCCAACATCAGCGTGGTCATTTCCTCCAGCAGCCGGTTGATGGGCGTGCCCCGGCTTTGCGCCAAGGCTTTCAGTCGGCGGTGTTTTTCATCGGGCAGACGCAAGGTGAGTGCGGTCATGGCAGCTCCTTCAAAAAGTCCTCGGGCAACACGATTTGCAGCCCTGGAAAGCGCAATTCCATGCGCTGCAAATCGCGCAGGTTTTTGGTGACCACATGGCGGGCACCCCCCGCCACGGCCAATTCGATCAAATGGTTGTCGCCCTCATCGGGCAAATTGGGGCGCCACAGGTAGTACACCCGTGTCCAGATGCAATGCGACATGAGAATGTCCAACAGCTCGTCGCGCTCGGCGGCACTCAGGCGGCAGCCTTCAAACAAAGAGGCTCGTTGGAGCACCGCTTCGTACTCGGCAAACAAGGCCGCACTCATCAGCGGCGTGTATTGACCGTTCAGGCAGGCGGCCACCACCGCGTTGGCAGCTCCAACGCCCAAGCAGGCTCCTACAAAAACGTTGGTGTCAATCACTGCAAACATGGATGAATGGTAGCAAATTTGCTACCTGCTGGCGTGGATGGGTGCATTCGGGGCACAAGGTGTCGTCTCGCGCATCTGGAGCGCTGGCGCCGGGTACATTCAGTCCACTCGGTTCTTCGAAAGGCGTTTATGCACATTTCCGGCCAATGCCATTGCGGCGCTATCTCGTTCACGGCGCTGGTGGACCCAGCCAAGGTCATTGCCTGCCATTGCGCCGACTGCCAGGCGTTTTCGGGGGGGCCGTATCGCGCGGTGTTGCCCACACCTGCCGAAGCCGTCCATTTGACGGGCACACCGCAGCATTACGTCAAGGTGGCCGACAGCGGCAACCGGCGGGCGCAGGCGTTTTGTGCCGAATGCGGCACCCAGCTCTATGCCAGCGACCCCGATGCACCCACCGTGCTGAGCCTGCGGCTGGGCTGTGTGAACGAGCGGGCGCAGTTGCCCCCCGTGGTCCACATTTGGGGTCAATCGGCCTTGCCTTGGGTGCCTGTGCCGACCGGCGTGCCCTTTCACACCCAGGGGCTGAACAGTGCGCTCATGGACGTGCGGCCTTCGGCGTCCGCCGAACCGGGGTGCGACTGAGCCGGATTGGGGGGCAAGGTCGGCGGAGTCACTCTTCCCATTCCCGCCGCCACGCAGCGAATTCGCTGGGGCGCAGCCGGTAGCGGGCCATGTTGCCTTCGTGCAGGTTCATCAATTGGTCGTGCACCACCTCTACAAACCGTGCCTGGTCTGACGCGGGCAGCGATTGCAACGCAACGTCCCGCACATGGCCAATGGCCTGTGGTTTGGTCATGCACTGGCGCACCACGTGGGCCACAGTTTCAGCAATCTGTGCCCGGTGTCGAATGCGAAATGGGTCGGGTTCGCCCAGTGACTGGCGCACGGCCGAGTACCGCGCACATGAGCGCTCGTAGGCCCACACAAACACGTCGCGCAGCAGATCCACGCGGTTCAACTCGTACACGCCCAGCATGGCGCTGACGTACAGCGCTTGCGGCACATCCACAAACGACAGGGGGCACAGGTTGCGTTGAATGAGTGGGATGTTGGCTGCCAAGCGCGACACGCGTTTGTTCACGTCTTCGAACGGCTGGAGGTAGGGCAGGTGCACCATGGCAAAAAAGGCCTGTTCGAACGGGTCTGCGATGACGGCTGTGGTGTCCAGCACTTGTTGAAAACACCCGTCAATCATCTGCGGCCCTTCGAGAGGCATGAAAACGGTGTGGCCAATGCCCACCGGAATGCGGCGCAAGCGCCCGCTGGCGCTGGGGTCGGTCAACAGGTTGTCGGCCAGCAGGGCGTGCAGGTTCAGTACCGTGTAGCGGTTGAAACCGATGTCGCTGGCCGAGGCAATCAGGAACTCGATGGCCTCTTTGTGGTTGAGGATCATCTGGCTTTCCATGGCATTTTTGCCCGTTGCCGCTTGACCAGCAGAGATCAGCTGCTCTGTTTCCAAGAGTGAGTAGGTGTTGCCTTCCAGGCGACTTGAGTTCCACGACAGGTCAATCAACAGTCTGTGCGCAATGTGGCGGGCGTAGGTGCCGGCCGGGTCGTTGGCGCTGACGGCTTGACCTTGGGTGCGCAGATGTTGCCTGACCACCTCCGGCAGGTAGAAGTGGTGATTGGGGCGGTAGCTGTCCAAGAAGGCACGGTTGTAGCCGACGGGTTGGCGCATGGCCAGGGGTTGTTGAACGTGCTCGGCCACTGCACGGCCAGCTTCAGACATGGGAAGCAGCACGTTCGCATGGGCTTGGGATATGACATCACCCAGGACAGCGCTGCTCTGCCCTGGTACCACACTGGTCGCCACATACCGAGTGGCCCGTCCACGTCCGACTTGGCGCAGTTGCTGCTGCGCCACCAAGTCACGCAACCAGCGTTGCAGCGTGCGCCGGTTGGGGCGAGGGGCCAGCCCGGCCTCGATGTCCTGAATGGCCAAGCCCTGCGGCCGTGGGCGGATGGCGGCCAATAGGGTTGCGTGGGCTTGGGTGGGGAGTGGTTTGGCCATTTTGTATTTTGTCGCGATTTGTGTTTTGGTGTCACTATTTGGTTTTAATGTCGCGTAAACAGTGTTGCAAGACATTGACTGCCCCGCGCGGCATTTCTCGTGGCTTTGGGCTGGTCTGGGTTGCCCGCGTCCAGCTACGCCGAGACGTTGGACAATCGCGGCCTCTCCTCAGCCCGTCAAACCCCCATGAAAATTCTCAAACTCAAACCCGGCAAAGAAAAGTCACTGCTGCGCCGCCACCCCTGGGTGTTCGACGGGGCCGTGGCCAAGGGCGGGGGCGATCCGGGTGAAACCGTGCGCATCGAAAGCGCAGAGGGCCAGTTCCTGGGCTGGGGCGCGGTCTCGCCCACCTCCAAAATTCGCGCGCGGGTGTGGAGTTTTGACGAAAAGCAGCGCATCGATGCAGCGTTTTTAAGAGCTAACTTATCAATAGCAATAAGCGCCAGAGGCCTTTTTTACATCAAAAGCAACGGCGTGCGCCTGGTGCACGGCGAATCAGACGGTGTGCCCGGCCTGGTGGTGGACCGCTACGGCGACACACTGGTGGCCCAATTCCTGAGCTGTGGGACCGAACGCTGGAAGCAGACCATTGCAGACGCGCTGCTGGAGCTGACCGGCCTCACCCGGCTGTATGAACGCTCCGATGCCAGCGTGCGTGACCTGGAGGGCTTGCCCCGTGTCAGTGGCTGGCTGCGGGGCAGTGGCAGCACCGCCGTGGTGCTGCAAGAACACAGCTGGCAGCTGGCGCTGGACGTGGCCGAGGGCCACAAAACCGGCTTCTACCTGGACCAACGCGACAACCGTCAGGCCTTTTTCGAAGCCGCCCGCCACGCCCGCTGGGGCCAGGTGTTGAATTGTTTTTGCTACACAGGCGGTTTCACCGTGGCCGCGTTGGCGGGCATGCGGGCCGCCGGTATGCGCCCCGACGAAGGGCATGTCACCAGCATCGATTCGTCGGGCCCCGCGCTGGAAAAAGGCCGTGCCAACGCCGCGTTGAACGGTTTCGACGCCAGCCAAGCCACCTGGCTGGATGCCGATGTGAACGCCAGCCTGCGCCAGTTTGACCGCGAGGGCCGCACCTTCGACGCCATCGTGCTCGACCCGCCCAAGCTCGCCCCCACCGCCGCACACGCCGAACGTGCCGCCCGTGCCTACAAAGACCTGAACCGCTGGGGCTTCAAGCTGCTCAACCCCGGCGGCATGTTGTTCACCTATTCCTGCTCGGGTGGCATCGGGGTGGAGCTGTTCCAGAAAATCGTGGCCTCTGCCGCGCTGGACGCCGGGGTGGACGCGTTCATCACCCACCGTTTGGGCGGCGCGCCCGATCACCCGGTAGGGCTGCCATTCCCCGAGGGCGAGTACCTGAAAGGCCTGGTGGTGGTGCGCCGCCCCGGGGCTTGACATACACTTCGCCGCCTCGAAGTTTGCATCAAACGCAACTGTGTTGCAGGAGTACCCGCATGGCCCTCATCCCCGCCACCATCCTGACCGGCTTTTTGGGCTCGGGCAAAACCACGCTCTTGAAACGCGTGCTGACCGAAGCACATGGCCAGAAGATTGCCGTCATTGAAAACGAGTTCGGTGAAGAGAACATTGACAACGACATCCTCGTGTCCGACACGCAGGAAAACATCATTCAAATGAGCAACGGCTGCGTGTGCTGCACCATCCGTGAAGACCTGCGCGCCACCCTGCAACTGCTGGCCGCCAAAAAGCGCAAGGGCCTGCTGGACTTTGACCGCGTCATCATCGAAACCACCGGCCTGGCCGACCCCGGCCCCGTGGCGCAAACCTTTTTCATGGACGACGAAGTGGCCGAGAGCTATTTGCTCGACGCCATCGTGACGTTGGTGGACGCCAAGCACGCCCCGCAGCAGCTGAACGACCGCCAGGAGGCCCGCCGCCAGGTGGGTTTTGCCGACCAGATGTTCATCAGCAAGTCAGAGCTGGTCAGCGCCGACGACCTGGACGCACTGACCCACCGCCTGAAGCACATGAACCCACGTGCACCGATTGAAAAGGTGCATTTCGGTGAAGTGTCGCTGTCCAAGGTGCTGGACCTGAAGGGCTTCAACCTGAACGCCAAGCTGGACATCGACCCCGACTTCCTGAAAGAAGACGACCACGGGCATGACCACGCCCACCACGACCATGCACACGGCGAGCATTGCGACCACCCTTCGCATGCAAACGAACAAGGCCACCACCATCACCACGACGATGACGTGAAAAGCTTCGTGTACCGCGCCACCAAGCCCTTCAGCCCTGCCAAGCTGGAAGACTTTCTGGGCGCCATCGTGAACGTGTACGGCCCGCGCATGCTGCGCTACAAAGGGGTGCTGCACATGGAAGGCACCGAGCGCAAGGTCATTTTCCAGGGCGTGCACCAGCTCATGGGCAGTGACTTGGGGCCTTTGTGGACCCCCGGGGAAACCCGGATCAGCAAGATGGTGTTCATCGGCATCGATTTGCCGCGCGATATTTTGGTGCAGGGCCTGGACCAGTGCCTGACATAATGCGGCGCTTCCACAACTGACCACCGGGCGTTTGCCATGTTGTTTGTCTCGCTTTTGCACGGCTTTGGGTTTCTCCCGGGGCGTGTCAGCGGTGGAGGTTTCCAAACAAGGTATAACGCCAAAGGCGCCCCTAGTCCGATCAAAAGCCGCTCTGGCCTTGGCGGTCTCTGAGGCCACACCCGGCCCCGCGATCCGTCAGAGGAGAGACGCAGTGAAAAAAACCGCTGAAAAACCAGCAATCCCAGCCAAACCCAAGGCTTCTGCGTCCAAAGCCGCACCTGCCAAGTCGGCAAAGCCCCCAACGCCAAAACCCGTGGTGAAACCGCCAGTGGCGGCTCCTGTGGCCTCCCCCGCCGTGCGTCGGGGCGGCCGCAAACCGGTCGCCGCCGCGCTGCCCACGCCCCAGCCAAAGCCCAGCCATTCCCCTGACGCCGCGAAGGCCACTTTTTCCCATTTCCCCGAACGTGTCATGACCCCTCTCGTGCATTCCCCTGCCCGCAAAGACCCCAAACTCGCCAACAACTGGAAGACCAAGCCGGTCGATCAGCTGACAGACGAAGAGGTGCTCTCCATGCCCGATGCCGAGTACATGAACGACACCCAGATGGCATTTTTCCGCCGCAAGCTGGTGCGTTTGAAACAAGACATCCTGGCCAACGCAGGTCAAACCACTGAAAACCTGCGTGAAGACACGGTGGTGGTGCCCGACCCCGCTGACCGTGCGACCATCGAAGAAGAACACGCGCTGGAGTTGCGTACCCGCGACCGCGAGCGCAAACTGCTGAAAAAAATCGAACAATCCATAGCCCGGATCGACAGCGGTGACTATGGGTACTGCGACGAAACCGGTGAGTCCATCGGTGTGGGGCGTTTGATTGCCCGCCCCACGGCCAATTTGTCGCTGGAAGCCCAACAGCGTCGCGAGCTCAAGCAAAAGATGTTTGGAGATTGACCTCGCGCACCGCGTTGATGTTCAACCCAAGCGATTTCAAGCCACACTCTTGCCATGTCCAAAGACACTCCCAACGGTGGTTTCTTGTCAAAGGTCGCAAAGTTCATGCGACATCCGGCCACCACTTGGAATGATTTGGATCTGGTCGGCGATGGGCGCTCTGATGGGCAAAGCCAGCAAGCTTTGAAAGAGATGATCGAGCGCAAGCGCCGCAATGACTTTGTGCGCAAGCGCGAGTTTGCGATGCTGCGCAAACTTCGAGCCAAGGGGAGTGTCACCGAGGTGGGGGGGGGCAGTCGGCCTTCGTTTTTTCAAAGCAGTTACCCCTCGAACCCTGACGACCGAGCGGGTACGTTGAAAAAAATCGACGAAATCGAAGCCCAGATGTCGATGAATTGGTGGAAAACCAAGCAAGGTGAGGGGCGCACGCGTCAACTCACCTCGTTTTCAACCGATACACCAGATCCCACACACGCCTACCGCACCACGGTGGCCCTGGACAACGCATCGACGCTTCTCCACGTCAGCAACCTGTCGAAGGACGATGCCGTCAACGCCCAGCAGGCTCAGTTGGCCTCTGCAAAAGCTGAGCGCTCAAATGCCTCGCCCCTCAGCGACTTTGATGCCCACGGCATGGGAATGCCGGAAATAGGCGCCACGCAACCTGGGCCGCTGTTCGACACAGGAGAGGAATTTTCAGGTTCCAAGTTTTACGCGCTTGACGTGCAGGAACTGGCCTTGGATCCTGAAATTGAAGAAGCTGCCATTCGGTATGCGGGTGGAGACGATTCGGCGGCAGAACAAGGGCTGCTCGACATCTTGACCCGCAGGTCCAAGCGCGGCACCCCTGATGAATGGATGGCGTTGTTCGATCTGTACCGTGCCACGGGGCGGATGGACGCTTTTGACAACCATGCCATGGATTTCGCCAACCGGTTTTCCCGCTCGGCTCCCCAGTGGTTTTCCATGCCTGACGAGGTGGCCGCGCGTGCTGCTCGCGTGCTCCAGCCTTCGGCGAAACTGAGCCGAGCCACCTGGGTGGCTGGGTCTGAGCTGGATGCCCATGCCGTGGCTTTGTTGGCCAAAACGCTGGAGCGGGCTCCTCAGCCTTGGGTGCTGGACTGGTCTGCCCTGGTTTCGATACAGCCTGTGGCGGCTGTGCGCCTGCTCAAATTGATGACCGATTGGTCTGCTCTAGCGGTGGATCTGCGCTTTTTGGGGATGCGTCGCTTGCGCGACCTGATGCAGGCCCAAACCCCTTCGGGCAACCGCTCTGTGGACCGCATCTGGTGGGACTTGCGCTTGGCCACCTTGCGGGTGATGCACATGGGCGACGATTTCGAGTTGGCCGCATTGGATTTTTGCGTGACCTATGAGGTGTCCCCGCCGGGGTGGGAGCCCCCGCGTTGCCATTTCAAATCACTGATGGCCAATCCCATTGTGTTGGGTGAGTCTGTGGGGCTTTCCCAGGTTCCCAGCGCGTTCGTGGACTCCAGCCCACCCAGTTTGCCTGTGACCACTCAGCGCGACGAGTTCTCGGAGGCGAGTGGCAGTGCCGCTTTCAAGAATGCCCCGGTGGGGGAGTTGCTGGGTGAAATTCTGGGTGATGCGCAGGACCATTTGGCGCGACTTGACCGCATCCAGGGCGATGCCGTGGCCCGTGTGGTGTCGTGCCGCAACCTGATCCGGGTGGATTTTTCCGCTGCCGGGGGTATTTTGAATTGGGTGTCCGCCCACCACGCCCAGGGGCGCGAGATCAAATTCACTGAGGTGCACCGCCTCATTGCGGCGTTTTTCCACGTCATCGGCATCACCGAACACGCCAAAGTGGTGACCCGCAACGACTGAGTTCACACCCCCGGCCCCAGGGCCGTTCGCAGGCCGGATGCCTGTGCTGTTTTTCTTCTCACCCATCTCCGATAGCCATGGAATCTTTTCACGGAACCACCATTGTGTGTGTGCGCCGCAAAACCCCGCAGGGCGACCAGGTCGCCATCGGTGGCGACGGCCAAGTGACCCTGGGCCACATCGTGGTCAAAGGCACGGCGCGCAAGGTGCGCAAGCTGCACCACCAGCAGGTGCTGGCCGGTTTTGCCGGTGCCACCGCAGACGCGTTCACCCTGTTCGAGCGTTTTGAAGCCAAGCTGGAAAAGCACCAGGGCAACCTGGTGCGTTCGGCCATCGAACTGACCCGCGACTGGCGCACCGACCGCGTGTTGCGCCGCCTGGAAGCCATGCTGGCCGTGGCCGACAAAACCAGCAGCCTCATCATCACAGGCAACGGCGACGTGTTGGAGCCCGAGCACGGCATCGTGGCCATCGGCTCGGGCGGTGCTTACGCCCAGGCCGCAGCCAAAGCCCTGATCGACCACACCGAGTTGAGTGCCGAGCAGGTGGTGCGCCAGAGCCTGACCATTGCAGGCGAGCTGTGCATTTACACCAACCTGCACCACACCATTGAAACTCTGTAGCTTGAAACCCAATACCATCAAGCGTCAGGGCCTTATTTTGTTCAAAATTTGACATGAACCAGCTCACCCCCCAAGACACCGTGGCCGAACTGGACCGCCACATCGTAGGCCAGCCCGCCGCCAAGCGGGCCGTGGCCATTGCGCTGCGCAACCGCTGGCGCCGCCAGAACGTGGACGAGGCGCTGCGCCCCGAGATCACGCCCAAAAACATCCTCATGATCGGCCCCACCGGCGTGGGCAAAACCGAAATCGCCCGCCGCTTGGCCAAGCTGGCCAACGCACCGTTCATCAAGGTCGAGGCCACCAAGTTCACCGAGGTGGGCTATGTGGGCAAAGACGTGGACTCCATCATCCGCGACCTGGTTGAAATGGCTGTCAAGCAAACCCGTGAAACGGCAGTGGCCGCCCAACGCGTTCGCGCCGAAGACGCGGCCGAAGACCGCATCCTGGACGTGCTGCTGCCCCCGCCCCGCACCGACCTGGGGTTCGGCACCGGTTCGCCTGAACCCACGCCCGACAGCACCGCCCGCCAGGTGTTCCGCAAGAAATTGCGCGAAGGGTCGCTGAACGACAAAGAGATTGAAATCGACCTGGCCGACGCCAAGCCCCAACTCGAAATCATGGGCCCCGCCGGCATGGAGGACATGGCCGAACAGCTCAAAGGCGTGTTTGCCCAGATGGGGCAGGGCCGCCGCAAAACCCGCCGCGTGAAAATTGCCGAGGCCTTGAAGCTGCTGGTGGATGAAGAGGCTGCCAAGCTGGTGAACGAAGACGAGGTGAAGCAGCAAGCCCTGCACAATGCCGAGCAAAACGGCATTGTGTTCATCGACGAAATTGACAAAGTGGCTTCGCGCAGCGAAGGCAATGGGGCTGAGGTGTCGCGCCAGGGTGTGCAGCGCGACCTGTTGCCGCTGGTGGAGGGCACCACCGTGTCCACCAAATACGGCATGGTCAAAACCGACCACATGTTGTTCATTGCCAGCGGGGCGTTCCACCTCAGCCGCCCCAGCGACCTGATCCCCGAATTGCAAGGGCGTTTTCCCATCCGGGTGGAGTTGCAGTCGCTGTCGGTGGCCGACTTTGAGGCCATTCTGGTTCAAACCCACGCCAGCCTGGTGCGCCAGTACCAGGCGCTGCTGGCCACCGAGGGGGTCACACTCGACTTTGCGCCCGAGGGCATCACCCGCATGGCCCAGCTCGCGTTTGACGTGAACGAGCGCACCGAAAACATCGGTGCCCGCCGCTTGTCCACCGTGATGGAGCGTTTGCTGGACGACGTGAGCTTCGGTGCCACCCAGCTGGCCGGGCAAACCGTGCACATCGACGCTGCCTATGTGAACGAACGCCTGGCCGAGCTGAGCCGGGACGAAGACCTGTCACGCTTCATTCTCTGAGACTGGCGCCCCGCCCCAAAAAACCCAGCACGGGCCACGCCCGGGCTGGGTTTTTTCATGGGGGCCAGGGGCGTGGGCGTGCCGCCGCGCACGCGGGCAGGCTTTGCTGTGAAGCATCACTTTCAGTGGCTTTGCTAAGTGCTTCATTTATAAAGACTTTGCGCTTAAAATTTTTTTGAAACATGCTGTAAGTCATTGATTTCATTGGCACTTTTTTCAAACAACCCTTCGCTTGCCGCTGTTTTCCTGATAAAGTGGAAAAAAGTGCAAATAAGTGGTGAAAAGTGTTTCAACGGGGTCAACAGCGGTGTTTCAAGGTGCGTCATCTCTCAGTCTCGATGCGAAGGGGCGGCTCTCTGTGCCGACCCGGCACCGTGACGTGCTGAGCGCCACCGCAGCGAGCCAGTTGACCATCACCAAACACCCCCACGGCTGCCTGATGGTGTTCCCCCGCCCCGAGTGGGAAAAGTTTCGCGAGCGCATTTCCGCCCTGCCCATGCAGGCCCAGTGGTGGAAGCGCATTTTTCTGGGCAATGCCATGGACGTGGAAATGGATGGCACCGGCCGCGTGCTCATTTCCCCTGAGTTGCGCACGGCCGCCGGCATCCAGAAAGACGCTGTGCTGCTGGGCATGGGGGGGTATTTCGAGTTGTGGGACGCCGCCACCTACGCCGCCCAGGAGGCCGAGGCCATGAAGGGCGACATGCCCGATGTCTTCAAGGACTTTTCTTTCTAAAAGGAAGCCATGCAAGACGTGTTGGTCCACCACACCGTCCTGCTGAACGAAGCGGTCGAAGCCCTTTCTGTTCAGCCCGGCGGTGCCTATATCGATGGCACTTTCGGCCGTGGCGGCCATTCCCGCCGGGTGTTGTCGCGCCTGGGGGCCGAAGGCCGCCTCACCGTGTTCGACAAAGACCCGCTGGCCATTGCCACCGCCCAGTCGCTGAATGACCCGCGTGTGCACATCCGCCACGAAGGCTTTGCGCACCTGGCCGATTTGCCCGACGCCTGCGCCGACGGCCTGCTGCTGGACCTGGGGGTCAGCTCTCCCCAGATCGACGACCCGCAACGCGGTTTTTCCTTTCGCCACGACGGCCCTTTGGACATGCGCATGGACCCCACCCGGGGTCAGAGCGTGGCCCAGTGGCTGGAGACGGCAGACATTCCCACCCTGACGGAGGTGATACGTGAATACGGCGAAGAACGGTTTGCTCAACCGATTGCAAAGGCGATTGATCGTCGCCGACAGGAACGGGGCCCTTTTCGAACCACCGCTGAATTGGCCGAAGTCGTGGCTGGCACGGTCAAAACCCGCGAGCCGGGCAAGGACCCTGCAACGCGCACATTTCAGGCTTTTCGGATTTTCATCAACGCCGAGCTTGAAGAGCTGCAACAAGCGCTGAGCGCCTCGTTGCGGGTGCTGCGCCCAGGTGGGCGGCTGGTGGTCATCAGCTTTCATTCGCTGGAAGACCGCATCGTCAAGCAGTTCATCGCCAAACACTCGAAGGAAGTGGTGGACCGGCGCATGCCTTTCGGGGTGCCCTCGGTTGCCGAGACATTGGCGTTCAAGGCGTTGGGCCGCACCATGCCCAGCGACGCCGAGGTGGCCGTCAACCCCCGTTCGCGCAGCGCCGTGATGCGCGTGGCCGAGCGCACCACCGCGCCGGTGCACGCCGGGAGGCCAGATGACGCGCCAGCCCAAGCCAAAGGCCGCAAAGGGGCCCGGCGGTGACACGTCTCAACCTGATGCTGTTGCTGGCTGTGCTGCTGAGTGCGTTTTACCTGGTGCACACCCAGTACGAGTCGCGCCGCCTCTACACCCACATTGACCGCGCCAACGCCCAAACGCGCAAGTTGGCCGCCGAGCACGAGCAGTTGCAGGTGCAAAAACGCGCCGAGGCCACATCAGCCCGGGTGCAGCACCTGGCACAAACCCGGCTGGACATGCGCCCCGCCAACCCCGCCATCACGCAATACGTGGTGCCCGCCAGCGTGCCTCAGGCCGCGGCCAGCGAGGCCCGCCCATGACACGCAGCATTGCCTACCACGCCAGCCCCCTGCTGGCCAGCAAAACGCCGGTGTGGCGCAGCAAGTTCATCGTGGCAGGCCTGGGCCTGGCGTTTGTGGGCCTGGGTGCCCGCGCCGCGTATGTGCAGGTGTTTGGCAACGATTTTTTCCAGCGCCAGGGCGAGGTGCGTTTTGCCCGCACGCTGGAGCTGCCCGCCAACCGGGGCCGGGTGCTCGACCGAAATGGTTTGATCCTGGCCTCCAGCGTGGCGGCCCAAAGCATTTGGGCCATTCCCGAAGACGTGGACAAGGACGACCCCAAGCTGGCCCAAGTGGCCAAGCTGTTGGGGCTGAACCCCGCTGACCTGAAAAAGCTGCTGTCCAACGAGGACAAAACCTTTGTCTGGGTCAAGCGCCAGGTGGACGAGCCCGTGGCCCGCGCGGTAGAGGCCCTGGGCCTGAAGGGCATCTACCTGCGCAAAGACTACAAGCGCCAATACCCCGAAGGCGAAGCCGCCGCCCACGTGGTGGGGTTCACCAACGTGGAAGACCTGGGTCAGGAGGGGGTGGAGCTGGCCTTCAACAAGCAGTTGTCGGGCACGCCGGGTTCGCGCCGCGTCATCAAAGACCGCCTGGGCCGGGTGGTGGAAGACGTGCGCGACGCCATTCCCCCCGTGGATGGCCCTGACCTGCAACTGTCCATCGACAGCAAGGTGCAGTTTTTCGCCTACCAAAAGCTGACCGAGGCGGTGAAGCAGCACAAGGCCAAAGCCGGCAGTGTGGTGGTGATGGACGTGCAAAGCGGCGAGGTGCTGGCCCTGGCCAACTACCCCAGCTACAACCCCAACCAGCGCCGCAACCTCACGGGTGAGCAGTTGCGCAACCGCGCCTTGACCGATACGTTCGAGCCCGGCTCGACCATGAAACCCTTCATTGCCGCGCTGGCCCTGGAAAAAGGGCTGGTGCGCCCCGAAAGCATCATTCAAACCGCGCCCGGTCGACTCAGCATCGGGGGCTCCACCATCGGCGATGCCCATCCCCAGGGCGCGTTGACCGTGAACGAGGTCATCCAGAAGTCCAGCAACGTGGGCACGGTCAAGATGGCCATGCAATTTCAGCCCCGCGAGATGTGGGAAAACTTCAAGCACGTGGGCTTGGGGCAAAAGCCCGACGTGCCGTTTCCCGGCGCCGTGAGTGGCCGCCTGCGGGCCTACAAATCGTGGCGGCCCATCGAGCAGGCCACCATGAGTTACGGCTACGGCCTGTCGGCCTCGCTGTTCCAGCTGGCCCAGGCCTATACCGTGTTTGCCCGCGACGGCGAACTCATTCCCGCCACCATGGTGCACAAAGCCGAGGTGGCCCACGGCCCCCGCGTGTACGCCGCCAAACACGCGCAGGCCGTGCGCCACATGCTGCACCTGGTCACAGGGCCGGGCGGCACCGCGCCCAAGGCGCAGGTCATGGGCTACACCACCGGTGGCAAAACCGGCACGGCGCACAAGCAGGAAGGCAAGGGCTACGCCGACAAAAAATACCGGGGCTTCTTCGTGGGCCTGGCACCCATCGAGCAGCCCCGCATCGTGGTGGCCGTGATGATTGACGAGCCCAGCGGCGGTCAGTATTACGGCGGCCTGGTGGCCGCCCCCGTGTTCAGTGAAACCGTGCAGCAGACGCTGCGCATCTTGGGTGTGACCCCCGACATGAACGTGAAGCCCCAGATCGTGGCGCACGCGGTGCAGGAGTCTTTCTGATGCACCACCTGTCTGACACCCCCAGCGCCCTGGCCTGGTTGCGTGCCCAAGGCGCGCAGCGCCTGCAGTGCGACAGCCGCAAGGTGCAGCCGGGCGATGCCTTTGTGGCCTGGCCTGGCTTGGCCACCGATGGCCGGGCCTATGTGCCCGCCGCGTTGCAGGCCGGGGCCGTGGCCTGCCTGGTGGAGGCGCAAGGCCTGGCGTCCAGTCCGCTGGGCGGTGTGGCCGGCACCGGCGATGCCCGTGTGGCCGCCCTTACCGGTTTGAAGCCCGCCACCGGCGAACTGGCGGCGGCCTTTTATGGCCACCCCAGCCAGCAACTCGATGTGGTGGCCGTCACCGGCACCAACGGCAAAACCAGCACCGCGTGGTGGCTGGCGCAGGCCCTGGCCGCGCTGGGCCGCCCCTGCGGGCTGATGGGCACGCTGGGTGTGGGCTTGCCCGGCCCTGCGGCCAACCCCTTGGCCACCCTGGTGCCCACCGGCCTCACCACTCCCGATCCCGTGGCCGTGCAGGCCGCGTTGCGCACCTGGGCCAACGGCGGCGTGAGCGCCTGTGCGGTGGAGGCTTCGTCCATCGGCATCGTCGAACACCGCCTGGCCGGCACCGCCGTGACAGTGGCGGTGTTCACCAATTTCACCCAGGACCACCTGGACTACCACGGCAGCATGGCCGACTACTGGGCGGCCAAACGAGCCCTGTTTGCCTGGCCTGGCTTGCAAGCTGCCGTGGTGAACGTGGACGAGCCTCAGGGCCGTGAGCTGGCCGACACCTTGCGCAGTGAAGGCGCTCTCGACGTGTGGCCGGTGTCCATGGCCGACACCACCGCCCGCCTGCACGCCAGCGAATGCCGCGTCACCCCCGGTGGCATGCACCTGGTGGTGGCCGAAGGCCCCCACGTGTTGGCGCTGGACCTGCCGTTTGTCGGTGCCTACAACGCCGCCAACCTGCTGGGTGTGTTGGCCAGCCTTCGGGCGTTGGGTGTGCCACTGGCTGCGGCGGGCGAAGCCTGCCGCCAGTTGTCGCCTGTGCCCGGGCGCATGGAGCGGGTGAACACCGGGTTGACCCAGGCCACCCGCCTGCAACCCCTGGTGCTGGTGGACTACGCCCACACCCCCGATGCACTGAACAAAGCCCTGGTGGCGTTGGCCCCCATCACCCAGGCGCGGGGTGGCCGTCTGCATTGCGTGGTGGGTTGCGGCGGCGACCGCGATGCCACCAAACGCCCCCTGATGGCCGCCGAAGCCGAGGCCCTGGCCCAGCACCTGTGCCTGACCAGCGACAACCCCCGCAGCGAGGACCCTTTGCACATCCTGGCCCAGATGCGGGTTGGGCTGAAAGCGCCCACGCAAACCCAGGTCGAACCTGACCGCGCCCGCGCCATCGCCACCGTGGTGGCCCAGGCCCAGGCGGCCGATGTGGTGCTGATCGCGGGCAAAGGCCATGAAACCACGCAGGAGATTGCCGGTGTGAAGCACCCGTTCTCCGATGTCGAACACGCCCGCCGCGCCCTGGTGGCACGGTTGGCCCGTGAAGGAGCCCTTGCATGAACGGGCTCAATGCCTTGCTTGCCCGCCTGCCTGGCGCACGGCCCGTGGGCACCGTGCCCGCCGACTTGCACCGCGTGCACACCGACACCCGCACCTTGCAGCCCGGCGACCTGTTCGTGGCGCTCAAGGGCGACACCTTCGATGCCAACGGTTTCCTGCCCCAGGCCGCACAGGCCGGGGCCACGGCCGCCGTGGCCCACGCCGGTTTGGCCGTTGCGGGGCTGGTGGGGGTGGAAGTGCCCGATACCCGCGTTGCACTGGGCCAGTTGGCCGCTTTGTGGCGCGCCCAGTTCGACCTGCCGCTGGTGGCCGTGACCGGCAGCAACGGCAAAACCACCGTCACCCAGATGGTGGCCAGCATCCTGCGTGCCGCTGTGGGCGGGGAGGGCGATTCGCGCGGCGCTGATGCCCTCGCCACCCAAGGCAACCTGAACAACGACATTGGCGTGCCCCAAACCCTGCTGCGCCTGCGCGCCCACCACCGCCTGGCTGTGGTCGAACTGGGCATGAACCACCCGGGCGAAATTGCCGGGTTGGCCGCCATGGCCGCGCCCACCGTGGCGCTGGTCAACAACGCGCAACGCGAGCACCAGGAATTCATGGGCACCGTGGAAGCCGTGGCCCGCGAAAACGGCCAGGCCATTGCCGCGCTCGGGCCCCAGGGCGTGGCCGTGTGCCCCAGCGACGACACCTACACCCCTCTTTGGCTGGCGCTGGCGGGCGCTCGCCGCGTGATCACCTTCAGCGACACCGATGCCAGCGCCGACGTGCGCGCCACCGCCACCTGGCAGGGCCTGGGCTGGCGCATGCAACTGGCCACACCTGTGGGTGAGGCCGAACTGACGCTGGGCATTGCCGGGCGGCACAACGTGCGCAACGCGCTGGCCGCCTGCGCCTGCGCGCTGGCCGCTGGGGTGGCGTTGCCCGCCGTGGTGCAAGGCTTGCAGGCGTTCGAGCCGGTCAAGGGCCGCTCGCGCGCTTTGAGCGTGGCCACCCCAGCCGGGGCGCTGACGCTGGTGGACGACACCTACAACGCCAACCCCGATTCCGTGCGCGCTGCCATCGACGTGTTGGCCGCCTTGCCCGCCCCCCGCACCCTGGTGCTGGGCGACATGGGTGAGGTGGGCGACCAAGGCCAGGCCTTCCACGAAGAGGTGCTGGCCCACGCGTTGGTCAGTGGCATTTCCCAGGTTTTTTGCACTGGGGCCCTCATGCAGCTTGCCCTTCCAGCTATGGAAAAAGTGGCGGCCCCAGGCGTGCTGGTGTATGCCCCTCGCGTGGAAGACCTGTTGCCTGCCGTGCTGGCACAGGTGGCGCAGGGTGGCAGTGCGGTGGTCAAAGGGTCGCGCTTCATGAAGATGGAGCGGGTGGTGCAGGCCATTCAGGGGGCCTTCGCCCCCACAGAGATTTCGGAGGGCACCGCCCATGTTGCTTAACCTGGCCCAGTGGCTGCAGGGGCTGTCGCCCGAGTTCGGTTTTTTCCGGGTGTTTCAGTACATCACCTTCCGCGCCGTCATGGGCGCGCTCACGGCGCTGCTGATCGGCTTGGCGGCGGGGCCTGCGGTCATCAACCGCCTGCGCGCGCTGAAAATTGGCCAGCCCATCCGGGGCTATGGCATGGAAAGCCACCTGGTCAAAAGCGGCACGCCGACCATGGGGGGGGTGCTCATTTTGTTGTCCATCGCCATTGCCACGTTGCTGTGGTCCGACCTGAGCAACCGGTTTGTGTGGATCGTGCTGATCGTCACGCTGGGCTTTGGTGCCATCGGTTGGGTGGACGACTGGCGCAAGGTGGTGCTCAAAGACCCCGAAGGCATGCGCTCGCGCGAAAAGTATTTCTGGCAATCGGTGGTGGGGCTGGTGGCGGCGCTGTATCTGGCGTTTGCCATTTCCGAAAGCTCCAACCTGCGCGTGTTCGAGCTGTTCATGAACTGGATCATGTCGGGCTTTCGGGTGCAGCTGCCGCCCACAGCCGGGCTGTGGGTGCCGTTCTTCAAAGAAGTGGCCTACCCCCTGGGCATGCTGGGCTTTGTGGTCATGACTTACCTGGTGATCGTGGGCGCCAGCAATGCGGTCAACCTGACCGACGGCCTTGACGGCCTGGCCATCATGCCGGTGGTGATGGTGGGCTCGGCCCTGGGCGTGTTTGCCTACCTCACGGGCAATGTGGTGTTTGCGAAATACTTGCTCATTCCGCATATCTCGGGTGCGGGTGAGCTGCTCATTTTTTGCGCCGCCATGGCTGGTGCGGGGCTGGCATTTCTGTGGTTCAACACCCACCCGGCCCAGGTGTTCATGGGCGATGTGGGGGCGTTGGCTTTGGGCGGTGCGCTGGGCACGGTCGCGGTGATCGTGCGCCAGGAAATTGTGCTGGCCATCATGGGCGGCATTTTTGTGGTGGAAGCCCTGTCCGTCATGGCGCAGGTCAGCTATTTCAAATACACCAAGAAGAAATACGGCGAAGGCCGCCGCGTCCTGAAGATGGCCCCGCTGCACCACCATTTCGAGAAAAGCGGCTGGAAGGAAACGCAGGTGGTCGTGCGGTTCTGGATCATCACCATGCTGCTGTGCCTGGTGGGTTTGTCTACCCTGAAGCTGCGGTAAGCACCCATGTCGCTCCCCGTCATCGATCAACAACCCGTGCTCGTGCTGGGCCACGGCATCTCGGGCCTGGCCATGGCCCGCTGGTGCACGCGCCAGGGGGCTCGCGTCACGCTGGCCGACACGCGCGAGCAGCCCGAACGCATGGCCCAGCTGCGCCAGGAGTTGCCCGGCGCCGATGTGTGTGCCAGCCAGCTGAACGCCGCGCTGCTGGCCCGCCAACCCTGGGCGCTGGTGTGCAAAAGCCCGGGCCTGTCACCCGCGCAGTTGCAAGCCGCCACCGCCTGGGCCGCCGAACACGCCGTGCCCGTGGTGGGCGAACTTGACCTGTTTGCCCAGGCCCTGCGCCAGGTGTATGCAGACGCCGGGTTTGCGCCCCAGCTGCTGGCCATCACCGGCACCAATGGCAAAACCACCACCACCTCGCTCACTGGCCAGTTGCTGGCCCGCGCGGGGCTGCGCGTGGCGGTGGCCGGCAACATCGGCCCGGCCTTGCTGGATGTGTTGGCACAAGCCGCCCCCTTGCCCCAGGTGTGGGTGCTGGAGTTGTCCAGCTTCCAGCTCGATGGTGTGCACACGGGCCTTGACGGTTTCGAGCCCACGGCCGCCACGGTGCTCAACATCACCCAGGACCACCTGGATTGGCACGGCGACATGGCGCACTACACGGCGGCCAAGTTCAGGGTGTTCGGTTCGCAAGCCCTGCGGGTGCTGAACCGCGAAGACGCTGCCGTGATGGCTGCCCAGCCCGCCGAGCCCACAGCCCCCAAGCGCAGCCGCACTGCCGACCCCGTGCCGACCGTGCCCACCCCCGCCTGGACCACCTTCGGCACCGACTTGCCCCGCCGCCCTGGCGACTGGGGCCTGGAAACCGTCAATGGCATGGCCTGGCTGGTGCGTGCCCTGCCCGCCGACGAAACCCGCCAGAAAAAACGCGGTGCCCAGCCCGATGAAGACCTGGTGCTGCAACGCCTGATGCCCGCCGAGGCCCTGCGCATCCGCGGCCGCCACAACGCGGCCAACGCTTTGGCCGCGCTGGCGCTGGCCACGGCCGCAGGGGCCACGCTGGCCCCCATGCTGCACGGCCTGCGCGAGTACCGGGGCGAACCCCACCGGGTGGAGTCGGTGGCCGTGATCGACGGTGTGGAGTATTTCGACGACAGCAAAGGCACCAACGTGGGGGCTACGCTGGCCGCCATCAAAGGCCTGGGTGCCGAGCGCCGCCTGGTGGTGATTTTGGGTGGCGAGGGCAAGGGCCAAGACTTCTCGCCCCTGGCCGATGCCGTGCGCACCCATGTGCACGCCGTGGTGCTGATCGGGCGTGACGCCCCCCGCTTGCGCGAGGCATTGGCCGACACGGGTGTGTCCCTCATCGACGCCGCCACGTTGCCCGAAGCCGTGCAAGTGGCCAGCCAGCAGGCCCGCGAAGGCCAGGCCGTGCTGATGTCGCCCGCCTGCGCCAGCCTCGACATGTTCAAACACTACGCCCACCGGGCCGAGGTGTTTTGCGAGGCGGTGCACGCCATCGCCACCGAGCGGGGGCAGGCATGAGCGAACGCGCGGCTTCGTTGGGCCAGCGGTTGTGGGGCAGCCTGGGGGGGGCCATTGGCCAGTTCACCCGTGCCGCCCAGGAAGCCTTGCCTGTGCGCACCGCCAGCAGCGAGTTTGTGCGTGTCAAACCCCTGGCCGTGCGCGAAATGGGTTTTGACCAGGCACTGGTGTGGGTGGTGGTGGCGCTGATGGCCTGGAGCCTGGTGATGGTGTATTCCGCCTCCGTGGCTTTGCCCGACAACCCCCGTTTTGCCCGCTACGCCTCCACACACTTTCTGTGGCGCCACGCGTTTTCCATCGCCATGGGCTCGGTGGTGGCTTTGCTGGCGTTTCAGGTGCCGCTGCGCACCTGGGAGCGCATGGCCCCCTGGCTGTTTGCGATGGCCTTGGTGCTGCTGATGCTGGTGTTGATCCCATTCATTGGCAAAGGCGTGAACGGCGCGCGCCGCTGGATCGCTTTGGGGCTGATGAACTTTCAGCCCTCCGAGCTGGCCAAGCTGGCGGTGCTGCTGTACGCGGCTGACTACATGGTGCGCAAGATGGAAGTGAAAGAGCGGTTCTTTCGCGCCGTGTTGCCCATGGCCGCCGCCGTGATCGTGGTGGGTATGCTGCTGCTGGCCGAGCCCGACATGGGGGCGTTCATGGTGATCGTGGTCATCGCCATGGGCATTCTGTTTCTGGGCGGCGTGAACGCCCGCATGTTTTTCCTGATGGGCACCCTGGTCGTGGGGGCGTTTGCCGTGGTGATTGCCACCAGCCCCTGGCGGCGCGAGCGCATTTTTGCCTACCTTGACCCGTTCAGCGAAGACCACGCCCTGGGCAAGGGCTACCAGTTGTCGCACGCCCTGATTGCGTTTGGACGGGGCGAAATATTTGGCGTGGGGCTGGGCGGCAGTGTGGAAAAACTGCACTGGTTGCCCGAGGCGCACACCGATTTTTTGCTGGCCGTCATTGGCGAAGAATTTGGCCTGGTGGGCGTGCTGGTGGTGATCGGGCTGTTCATGTGGATCACCCGCCGCATCATGCACATCGGCCGCCAGGCCATTGCGCTGGACCAGGTGTTTGCCGGGCTGGTGGCGCAGGGCGTGGGCCTGTGGATGGGGTTCCAGGCCTTCATCAACATCGGCGTGAACCTGGGCGCGTTGCCCACCAAGGGCTTGACCCTGCCGTTGATGAGTTACGGCGGCTCGGCCATCCTGATGAACCTGGTGGCCATTGCCATCGTGCTGCGCATCGACTTTGAAAACCGCCAGCTGATGCGGGGGGGCCGGGTATGAGCGCCGCCCACACCCGCAAAACCCCTTGCGCCCTGGTCATGGCGGGTGGCACGGGTGGTCATATCTTCCCAGGGCTGGCCGTGGCCGAAGCCCTGCGCAACAAGGGCTGGCGCGTGCACTGGCTGGGCGTGCCCGCCAGCATGGAAGAGCGGCTGGTGCCGCCCCGTGGCTTTGCCTTCGAGGCCGTGCAGTTCAGCGGCGTGCGCGGCAAAACACTGCAAACCGCCGTGCTGCTGCCGTTGCGCCTGTTGCGCGCTTTTTGGCAGGCGCTGGGCGTGGTGCGCCGCGTCAGGCCCGATGTGGTCATCGGCCTGGGCGGCTACATCACCTTTCCCGGCGGCATGATGGGTGTGCTGGCTGGCAAGCCCCTGGTGCTGCACGAGCAAAACTCGGTGGCTGGCATGGCCAACAAAGTGCTGGCCGGTGTGGCCGACCGTGTGTTCACCGCTTACCCCCAAGTGCTCTCCAAAGGCGAGTGGGTGGGCAACCCCTTGCGCGCCGAGTTTTTGCAGCAAGGCGCCCCCGCGCAACGTTTTGCCGGGCGCAGCGGCCCCCTGAAGCTGCTGGTGCTGGGCGGCAGCCTGGGCGCCAAGGGCCTGAACGACGTGGTGCCCCAAGCCCTGGCTTTGTTGCCCGAAAACGAGCGCCCGCAGGTGGTGCACCAAAGCGGCCAGCAGCACATCGATGCCTTGCGTGCCCTCTATGCCCAGCTGGGCGTGCAAGGCGAACTCACCCCCTTCATCGACCACACCGCCCAGGCCATGGCCGACGCCGACCTGGTGCTGTGCCGTGCCGGTGCCAGCACCGTGACCGAGCTGGCGGCGGTGGGCGCAGCGGCGGTGTTCGTGCCGTTCCCGCACGCGGTGGATGACCACCAGACCCACAACGCCCGCTTCCTGGTCAATGCCGGGGCGGCCCGCCTGGTGCAGCAGCGCGACCTGAGCGCCGCTGCGTTGGTTGAAATACTTAAAAATTCAGAGCGAACTTTACTTGTACATCAAGCGGTAGAGGCAAAAAACATGCAAAAAACAGAAGCCGTGGCCCACCTGGTGGCCGCGTGCGAACAACTGGCAAAGGTGGCCGCATGAAACACGCCATCCGTCACATCCATTTCGTCGGCATTGGCGGCGCGGGCATGAGCGGCATTGCCGAAGTGCTGCTGAACCAGGGCTACGTCATTTCCGGCAGCGACCTGTCCCTGGGCGCCGCCGCGCAGCGCCTGGCCAGCCTGGGCGCGCAGGTGCATGTCGGGCACGACGCGGCGTTCATTGCCGGGGCGGACTGCCTGGTCACCTCCACCGCGGTGAAGGCCGACAACCCCGAGGTGGTGGCCGCCCATGCCAAGCTCATTCCGGTGGTGCCCCGCGCCGTCATGCTGGCCGAGCTGATGCGCAAGCAAAAAGGCGTGGCCATTGCCGGCACCCACGGCAAAACCACCACCACCAGCCTGGTGACCAGCGTGCTGGCCGCCGCCGACTTCGACCCCACCTTTGTCATTGGTGGCCGCCTGAACAGCGCCGGGGCCAACGCGCGGCTGGGCGCAGGTGAATACATCGTGGTCGAGGCCGACGAGTCCGACGCCTCGTTCCTGAACCTGCTGCCCATCCTGAGCGTGGTGACCAACATCGACGCCGACCACATGGACACCTACGGCCACGACTTCAACAAGCTCAAGGCCGCGTTCGTGGAGTTTTTGCACCGCATGCCCTTCTACGGCGCGGCCGTGGTGTGTGTGGACGACCCCGCCATCCGCAGCCTGCTGCCCGACATCGCGCGGCCCATCACCAGCTACGGTTTTGCCGAAGACGCGCAGGTGCGCGCCGTCAACGTGCGCGCCGTGGGCAAGCAAATGCACTTCACGGCGCAGCGCCGCAACGGCGTGACCCTGCCCGACCTGGACGTGGTGCTCAACCTGCCCGGCCACCACAACGTGCTCAATTCGCTGGCCGCCGTGGCCGTGGCCGTGGAGCTGGGCGTGCCCGATGCCGCCGTGGTCAAGGCCCTGGCCGAATTCCACGGCGTGGGCCGCCGCTTCCAGGGGTATGGCGACGTGGCCGTGAAACCCGAGCACCAAGTCCATGGCGCGGGCCACTTTTCCCTGGTGGACGATTACGGCCACCACCCCGTGGAAATGGCCGCCACCCTGTCGGCCGCGCGCGGGGCCTACCCCGGCCGCCGCCTGGTGTTGGCTTTCCAGCCCCACCGCTACAGCCGCACCCGCGACTGCTTTGAAGATTTTGTGAAGGTCATTGGCCTGGCCGATGCCGTGCTGCTGTCCGAGGTGTACGCCGCGGGCGAGGCCCCCATCGTCGCGGCTGACGGGCGCAGCCTGGCCCGTGCCTTGCGCGTGGCCGGCAAGCTCGAACCCGTGTTTGTGGACGACATCGCCGCCATGCCCCAGGCCATTCTGGACAACGCCCGCCCCGGCGACGTGGTGCTGTGCATGGGCGCTGGCTCCATCGGCGCCGTGTCGGGTCAAGTGGTGGAACTGGGTGCCCAAGCCACCCCACAGGAGGTTGCGCATGTCTGAGGTGCTGACACAGATGCAGCAAAACACCGGTGTGCCCGTGGCCGCTTTGGGCAAGGTCGCGGTGCTGATGGGTGGCCGCTCGGCCGAACGCGAGGTGTCGCTGATGTCAGGCGCGGGCGTGTTGGCCGCGCTGCAAAGCCAGGGCGTGGACGCCCACGCCTTCGACCCCGCCCAGCGCGACCTGTGTGAACTCAAGCACCTGGGCTTTGCCCGTTGCTTCATCGCGCTGCACGGCCGCTACGGCGAAGACGGCACGGTGCAGGGCGCGCTGGAGCTGCTGGGCATTCCGTACACCGGTTCGGGCGTGCTGGCCTCCAGCGTGGCCATGGACAAAATCATGACCAAGCGCATCTGGCGCGCCGAAAACCTGCCCACCCCCGCGTGGCACACGGTGCACAACGCGGCCGAAACCGAAGCCGCTTTTGATCAGCTGGGCGCGCCCATGATCGTCAAGCCCTCCCGAGAGGGGTCCACCCTGGGGCTGACCAAGGTCACGTCCGTTGACCAGTGCGCCCAGGCCTACGCCCTGGCCGCCCGGCACGACCCCCAGGTGTTGTGCGAGCAGTTTGTGAGCGGCGATGAAGTCACCTGCCCCGTGTTGGGTTCCGGCGCGGGCGCGGTGGCACTGCCCACCATCCGCATCGTGGCCCCCGAAGGCAACTACGACTACCAGAACAAATACTTCACCAACGACACGCAATACCTCGTGCCCTGCGGTCTGCCCGAGGGCGAAGAAGCCGCCATCAACGCGCTGGTGCTGAAGGCCTACCGCACGCTGGGTTGCCGGGGCTGGGCCCGCGCCGACGTGATGATTGACCGCGCCACGCGCCAGCCCTGGCTGCTGGAAATCAACACCGCCCCCGGCATGACCGGCCACTCGCTGGTGCCCATGTCGGCGCGCGCCGCCGGGGTGAGCTACGAAGCCCTGTGCCTGGGCCTGCTGCGCAACGCCGGGCTCGATGCCGACAACGGCCCCGACCAAGCCCTGGAGTGAACACCGCCATGGCCGCCCGCCCTTTGCCCTTTGACGTTCGCCTGATGACGCTGGTCACCAGCGCCATGGGGTGGGCGCTGGTGGCCCTGGTGCTGGCGGGCGTGGGGCTGTGGGCGGTGCGCCACCCGGTGTGGACGGTGGCCGCCATCGAGGTGCACGGCGACCTGACGCACCAGAACACCGTCACCTTCCGCGCCCACATGGGCACGCGGCTGCGCGGCAGTTTTCTGACGCTGGACCTGGCCGAGGTGCAAAAGGTGTTCGAGTCGGTGCCCTGGGTGCGCAAGGCCGTGGTGCAGCGTGAGTTCCCCAACCGCATCAAGGTCACCCTGGAAGAGCACCAGGCCGTGGCCTGGTGGGGCAACAGCGGCGACAGCTTGCTGGTCAACCGCCAGGGCGAGGTGTTCGAGGCCAGTGCCGAAGACGACGACACCGACCAACTGCCCGAACTGGCAGGCCCCGAAGGCCAGGCCCCCCGGGTGAAAGCCCTGCACGCGCAGCTGAGCCCGGTGTTCACCCCCCTGGGCACGGCGTTGCAGCGGCTGGAGCTGACCGCCCAGGGCGGCTGGCGCGCCGGGCTGGACAACGGTGCCCGCCTGGAGCTGGGCCGTGGCGAGCCCGATGAGCTGATGGCCCGTGTGACCCGTTTCACCCAAACCCTGACCCAGGTCACCCAACAACACGGCCGCCGCCTGGAAGCGGCCGATCTCCGTTACCCCTCGGCCTACGCCGTGCGTTTGCACGGCGTGACCACGGGCGAGTTGCCCAAGCCCGTGAGGCCGGTGAAACCGGCCAAACCCGCGCCCGCCGCCAACGCTGCCAACGCCGCCCGCCGTTGAGCGCCCACCCCATTCCACCCCTCAAGAACTGACACACAACACATCATGGCCAAGGAATACAAAGATTTGGTGGTTGGTCTGGACATCGGCACGTCCAAGATCATGGTGGTGGTGGCCGAAATCACCACCGACGGCCAGCTCAAGCTGGCCGGCCTGGGCGTGGCCCCCAGCAACGGCCTGAAACGCGGTGTGGTGGTCAACATCGACGCCACGGTGCAAAGCATCCAGCAGGCGCTGAAAGAGGCCGAGCTGATGGCCGACTGCAAGATCACGCGCGTCTACACCGGCATCACCGGCAGCCACATCCGCGGCCAGAACTCGACCGGCATGGTCATCGTGCGCGACAACCGCGAGGTCACGCCGCACGACGTGTCGCGGGTGG
>CAYFFJ010000027.1:15970-31774 GCA_964342395.1 uncultured Hydrogenophaga sp. | reverse complement strand
GGCTGTCGGAAAGCGGCCCCGACACCACGGCAGCCGTTTGGGCCAGGCGCTTGCCATTGGCCTCCTGCACACCGGTGCGCACGGCGCCTTCCTGCTTGAACGACGGGTCTTTGGTCTTGATCACGATAGCGCCCCCCACGGCCGAACGCCCCTGCATGGTCGATTGCGGCCCCCTCAACACCTCCACCTGCTCCACATCCCACAAACCGTTGCTCAACAGGTTGCCGCCTGTCCAGGCCTGGCTGACACCATCGATGATGGTGGCCGTCCTGGCACGGGTGGCCCCCTTCCAGGCCAGCGAGGAAAAGCCGGGGCCTGCCCCGTTGGTGCCGCGGATGTTGGCAATGCCACCAAACTCACCGATGGTGACATTGGGCACCTCGGCCACCAGCTCAAGCACCGACTTGGTGTTCCGGGAGGCCACGTCTTCTGCCGTGAACACGGTGAGGGCGGTGGTGGACTCCTGCTCGGAGCACCCCATTTTTTCGCCCATCACCGTCACGGTGGCCAGGTCTGCGGCGGCAGGGGCCTGCGCCAGCGCCCACACAGGCACCGTGGCCATGAGCGCCAGCGCACAGCGGACCGACAAGGCCACGGCGCTGGGGACAGGGGGATTCAGATGGACAAGGCGGAATTCAGACATGGCACAGCTCCAGAAATGACCCAAGGCACACCGCCGTGGGGGGCTAGAATTAAAAGTCTAACAATAATCATTCTCATTAATATATGACTCTGCGGAACGTTCAACTGCATTTGGGCTGGGGTCAACCCGGTTCACCCTGCCCCTCTCTGCCGTGAAACCCCCTGTGGCATCGGAAAGCCCCCCCGTGCAAGGGCTGGCCCAGGCCGTCGATGGCTTGTGCGTGTTCAACACCCTCGACCTTCAACTGCAAATCCACGCGAACGACACGCTCGAACGCCAAACCCTGTCCCAGTCTTTCGAAATACCCGCCCAGCTGACCGTGATGCTGTTGCTGGAAGGCAACCTTCGGGTGTCCATCAATGGCAGCACGTACCGCATGTCGGCACACCAGGGCCCCGTGGGGCACCTGTGGCTGCTGACCCAACCGGGAACTTTGGTGCGGCACCTGCAGGCAGGGCAGCGGGTGCGCAAAGTCAACGTCACCCTGTCGCTGGAAGGGGTGGAAAGCATCCACTTGCCACCCGAGTTGCGCACACACGTCTGCCTGGACTCGGCCCGCCCTGGCGTGGCGCAGTGGGCACCCTCGCCCCACGCGCTGCGGTGTGCGCAGGAATTGCTGACACAGGGCGGCCCCCGTGGCGGCATGCATTCGCTGCCGGCGTACATCGCGGGGTTGTCCCTGTTCCAACAAGCGCTGCAAGCCACCCGTGAGCAGGCACAACCCGATGCGCCCACCGAACTCGGGGCCTTGAGCGACCGCGACATGGACCGCGCCCGAAAAATCCGGGACCGCATACAAACTGCCCATGCCCACCCAGGGCCGTCGCCGCAGACCCTGGCCCGCGACCTGGGCATGAGCGTGAGCACCTTGCAGCGGCTGTTCAAATCCGCTTACGGCATGTCCGTCATGGAATTCACACGCACCGAACGGCTCAAGGCGGCTCGGCATCTGCTGTTGCAAGGTGGGTTGACCGTGGGAGAAGCGGGTTACCGCGCGGGCTACACCACGGCCTCCAATTTCTCCACCGCCTTCCAGCGGGCTTTTGGCTACCCCCCTTCGGCCTGCTCAAAAAGATGATTCAAAATACATAGCAAACAAATGAATACAGCAAAGCGCTATATGCGTTTTTTACTTAAATTCATCAGCAGATACCCCACCCAAGGCGCACACCTGCCCGCTGCGCTTGCACAGCTCACCGTCGCGCCAATGGTGCTCGTCCATCACACAGCCAGTGCGGCAAATCAGGGCTTCGGCTTCGGCGTGCGCCACGGTGTGGGCCACCTGGGCATTGGGGGCGGCCTTGGGGCGCACGCCACCCCCGCCCGCCAGCTCCCAGTCAGCGCGCGTGCGCTCCAGCAGCAACCGGGTGCTTTGGCGCATGAGCTGGCGTTGCCAGTGCTGCAATTGGGCCTCGTAGCCCAGCACCAGCTGGCTCATCTGTTTTTGCAAGCGCGCCATGCGCTTGACCAGCAGCAGCGGCTCGTCGTCGGCCCGCGACGCGACCGATCCCATTGAGGGCTGCGCCACGGGGCTGGGCTGGACCGCAGTGGCGGCGGAAGTGGGAAATGGGAACATGGTTTCCTCCTCGGGTCAAAAGGGCTGCGGGCTCACACCCACTGCAAGCGCTGCTCGCCGCCGGGCGTGGTGGTGCACCAAGCGTCCACGCCCCACACCTGGGCCAACAGTGCAGGGGTCAGCGCCTGGGCAGGCAGGCCATCGGCCACGCAGTGGCCCTGGTCCAGCACCAGGGCACGGTCGGCGAAGCGCAGGGCCAGGTTCAAGTCGTGCACCACGGCCACCACGCCCACGCCTTGTTGGGTGGCCCAGTCGCGGGCACGCTGCAGCAGGTCGGTCTGGTGGCGCAGATCGAGTGCGGCGGTGGGTTCGTCCAGGAACAGCCAGCGGCTGCCCTGCTCGGGCGCTTCCCACACCTGGGCCAGCACACGCGCAAAGTGCACGCGGGCACGCTCGCCGCCGCTCAAGTGGTGAATGCCCCGCTGGGCCATGCCCGCCACCCCGGCCATGGCCATGGCCAGCGGAACGATGTGGTGTTCCTGCCGCGAGGGGCACAGCCGGTGCGGGTAGCGGCCCAAGGCCACCACCTCTTGCACCGTGTGGTTGAAAGCCACGGTGTTGTCTTGCACCAGCACGGCCCGCCGCCGTGCCAGGCTGGCGTGGGGCCAGGCGGGCAACGCCTGGCCGTCCAGTGTGACGGTGCCCTGGGTGGCTTTGCGTGAACCGCACAGCAGGCTGAGCAGGGTGGATTTGCCCGCCCCGTTGGGGCCCACAATGGCCGTGACCTGCCCCGCTGCCAGCGCCCCGCTCAGGGAATGCAGCAGCGTGCGCCCACCCACCGCCCATTGAAGGTTCTGGTAACTCAGCGCCATGCACGCCCCCCGGTGGCCCGCAGCAGCAGCAAAAAGAACGGCCCGCCCAGCAGCGCCGTCAGCACGCCCAGGGGCAGCTCGGCGGGTTGGGCCAAGGTGCGGGCGGCGGCATCGGCCAGCAGCACCAGGGCGGCACCCAGCAGGGCCGACGCGGGCAGCAGCACCCGGTGGTCAGGCCCGGCCACCAGCCGCACCACGTGCGGGGCCACCAGGCCCACGAAACCAATGATGCCGGTGGTGGCCGTGACGGCCCCCACCGCCACGGCAGCGGCCAGGACGGCCCGCCGTTGCAGGCGGTGCACATCCACCCCCAGCAGGCTGGCCTGGGCTTCGCCCAGCGACAGGGCATTGAGCGAGCGCGCCAGCGGCAGCGCCCATGCCAGTGCCAGCACCACCAGGCCACACACCAGGCCCACGGCACTCCACCGCGCCCCGCCCAGGCTGCCCAGCAGCCAGAACTGCAGGCTGCGCAGTTGCTCGTCGGTGGCCATGTAGCTCAGCAGCCCCAGCCCGGCCCCGGCCACCGCATTGATGGCAATGCCGGCCAGCAGCATCATGCCCACGCGGGCCCCGGCCTCGGCCTGTGACAGCGTGTACACCACGGCGGTAACGGCCATGCCTCCGGCGAAAGCCGACGCCACCAGCGTCCAGCTGCCCAGGGTGCGTGGCGCATCGGGCCACCAGGCGGCCCCCAGCACAATGGTCAGCGCCGCCGCCAGCGCGGCACCGCTGCTCACGCCAATCAAACCCGGGTCGGCCAGCGGGTTGCGGAAAATGCCTTGCATCAGCGCCCCGGCCACCGCCAGCCCCGCCCCGGCGGCCACGCCCAGCAGCACGCGCGGCAGGCGGATGTTGAAAAACACCTGCGCATCCACCGCCAGCTCGCCTGGCAGGCCTGCCAGCGTGCCCCCCGCCCCGTCCCACAACAGGCCCACCAGTCGACCGCCGCCCAAGGCATACGCGCCCTGCGTGGCGGCCAGCACCAGGGCAGTGGCCAGCAACAGAACGCTCAGGCCCAGCGTGTGAACACCCGACAGGCGTTGCAGGCGGCCACCGGTGGCCGTGTTCACGCCAACACCCTTTGTGCCAACGCCGCCACGGTGGCCGGCATGCGCGGGCCAAAGCCCAGCAATTCGAGAGCGTCCAAGTGGATGAGGCTGCCGTTTGGCCGGTTCTGGTAGGCCGGTGTCAGTTGCAATTCGGGCCGTTTCCACATGCCCTCCTCGCCCCCCACAGCTTCAATGCCTTGTGTGGTGGTGAGGATGAGGTCGGGCGCGGCAGCGGCCATCGACTCGGCCGTGATGGGTTTGTAGCCCTTGAACCCATAGGCACCGGCCATGGCGTTGCGCGCGCCCAGAAAGCGGATGACCGCATCGGCCGCCGTGCCCTCGCCACTGGCCTGCGGGCTGCCGCTGTGCGACAGCAGAAACAACACCTTGGGCGGCGGTTTGCCGGCCGCTGCGCGGGCCTGGGCCAGGTGAGCCACCCGCTGCCGGGTGCGCTGCCAATCGGCATCCAGCCGTTGCCACAGGGTTTTGGCTTTGTCGGCCTGGTTGGCGGCACGGCCCACGGCTTCGACCTTTCGGCGCACCTCGTCCCAGGTGTGGTCGGCGGCAATCTGCTCCACCCTCACCCCGGCCGAGCGCAGTTGGTCCAGCACCACCGGCGGCCCCGCTTCGGTGGTGCCAACCACCGCCGTGGGCTTGAGCGACAGCACCCCTTCGGCAGACAACTGGCGCATGTAACCCACCTTGGCCGTTTTTTGGGCCGCGGCGGGAAACA
Organism: uncultured Hydrogenophaga sp.; assembly: GCA_964342395.1. Lineage (GTDB taxonomy): Bacteria > Pseudomonadota > Gammaproteobacteria > Burkholderiales > Burkholderiaceae_C > UBA2334. The sequence continues at coordinate 26,961 of CAYFFJ010000027.1, read as the reverse complement.
GGCTGGTGGTGTCGGTGCCAACCAGCAACGCCTCAAGCCCCAAGGCGTAGGCAATTTCAGTCAGCGCCCCGCCCACCGTGATCAACCTCACCCCTGAGGAAGCGGCGGAAAGCGGGCTCGGTGTCTGTGCCACAGCCGCAGTCGCACCCACCCCAAGTGCGCCACCGATTGCCGGTGCCGAGCCAGCGGCGGCCAGTTGAACCAGCCGTTGCAGGGCGCGCCGGCGCGAGGGCCTGGCGTCGAAAGCTTGAGGGAAGCGGGTCAGGACGTTCATGGGGGGAGTTCATGGAAAAAATCGTTCAGAAAGTGGGGCTCTCGCCGCCGGGCAAGCGGCCCACAGGCTGGAAGCCAGGCGTGTTTTGCCCGATGTGCCAACACACGCCGCTGGGGTCAATCACCACAAACTCGGTGATGCCCCAGGGCTGCGCCTGCACCGGGGTGACGTGTGCGCCGTACCGTCCCACCAGGTCTTGCGCGGCCACATGGGCAAACCAGGCGTGCACGTCGTGCACCAGCAGGTGCATGGCCAGGTTTTCAGCGAAGTCCTTCACCCAGTAGTCCTGCAGCAAAAAGGCACAGCTGCCGTGGTGGAAATACGCCACCCCGCCGCCCTCGGAGCGCTGCACAAACCCCAGTTCGGTGTAGAAGCGCTTGGACAGAGCGAAGTCACGCGCAGGCACAAAGGCTTTGAGTTCCTGGCTTTGCAAGGTCATGTGGGCACCGGCTCCCGGTCAAGCTCGGGCAACGTGGAGAGTTCGGCCAGCAGGTCTTTCCAGCCTTGCAGCTCGGGCTGGCCGGGCTTGCGCGCGCCAAACAGCATGGCCATCAACTCACCGTCGGCATCGAACGCCTCCAGCGACGACACGGTGCCGTCAGCGGTGGGTTTCTCCACCACCCAGCAGTGGGCCACGCGGTCTTCGCGCAGGTGCAGGTTGAACCCCTTGTCCAGCACGTTGAGCCAGGTTTTACCGGCCATCTCCATGGGCTCGATGCGGGTCACCGGCCCGGTGTGGATTTGGATGCAGCCCGGGTTGCCCACAAACACCATGATGGGCAAGCCGTCGAATGCGGCCCTGTACAAAGCCTGGCGCACAGCCGACACCGACACTTCGCGGGTGAAGCGCCCCCGCACCGCCTTGAACGCCAGCTGGCGCTCGACCTGGTGTTTTTTGAGCAGCAAGAAAAACTCGTGCGTGTCTGTCATGGCAGCCCAGTCGGCGGCCAGGGCTTGCGCGTCCAGGTCCAGGCCACTGGGCTTGGGCTCGGGCGGCAGATGGGGGTCAAAGTGGACGGTGCGCTCGGTGTCTGCCCACGACGCCACCAACCGGTCCCACTCGTGGCGCTGCGTGCCTGACACCGGAAACACCTTGTGCACGGCCACGCCACGCGCATCGAAAAACTGCAAGCTGCTTTTGGCATGGCCGTCGGTGGCATTGCCAGGCTCCACCACCAGAAAACCGCCCGCCCAGCGCTGGAAAAACAAGCGCAGGTCAATGTCAGGCCCCACGGCCAGGCCCATGTGTTCGCTGCCCGACAAGCGGGTGTAGGTGCCGGTTTTTTCGTGCACGGTGGTGTCGTTGCGGGTGAGCGCCATCAAGGGGCCGCAAGCCTCCAGCGCCGTGAGCAAGGCCAGCCATTGGGGCCGCAAAGCCCAGGTGGCCAGCGGCGTGTCCACCGGCCATCTGGCCAGCTCTGGCAAGCCTTGGAAACGGTGCGCGGCCAGTGCCACACCTTCGGTGGTGCCAATGGCTTCGGCAGCTTCTTTGGCCCGCAGGCCGCTGGCACGGGCCTGGGCAAAACGCAGGCGCGTCTCGTGCTGGGGATCAAGGTCAACGGCGGTGTTCATGGGTGTGGGTGGGTGGGTGAAAAATCAAAACGGGACCATTCACTGAACGGCATTGGGGCTGGCGTGCCAAAGGCTGCTGTGCACCGTGGGCAACGGGGCGTCGCTGGCGGTTTCCACCTCCAGCTGCCAGCGGGTGCGCAGGTTGCCCGCCAGGGTTTTGAACGCGTCGGACAGCTGCGGATGCCCCGACAGAAAAAACAGGTTGGAAACCACCTTTTTGGCCATCAGCGTGCGGGTGCCCGCGTCATCGTGCTGGGCATAACCCGTCATCAGGGCCAGGGTGGCGGCCAGCAAAGCCTCGGCACACGGCATCGCGTGCTCGGTGCAGTCGTCAGAATCCAGAGACAAAGCCATGGCGCTGCCCCCGCTCAAAACTCGCTCACCAGGGCCAGGCTGACGCTGCGGCCTGGTGCGGTGTAGCTGTCAAGCACGGCCGAGTTGCTGGCCACCCCCCGCACATTGGTCCAGTCCCAATACTTTTGATTGGCCAGGTTGTGGATGGCGGCACTCAGTTTCACCCCGGGCTTGACCTGCCAACTGGCTTTCACGTCCAGCGTGGTGTAGGCCGGCGTGGCGAACGGGGTGCTGGTGCCCGTGAGTGTGTTGTGGATGTCCGACACGGCTTTGGCCGCCACATGGGTGAGCGATGCCCCCAGGCCCCAAGCGCCCACCCGATGGTCCACCCCCACCATGAACTTGCGCGGGTTCACGGAGTTCAGCGGCTTTTGGGCCACGGTGTCACGGCCTTGGGTGTGCCCAAGGGCAAACTTCAACCCGGTGGCCGCACTCAACCGCACCGCACCTTTGACTTCGACACCACTGATGCGCACCGATTGGCGGTTGACCGCCTGGAACACCAACGGGTCGCCCGCCACCCCGCGGCCTGACACATGCACCAGCTCTTCAATGAAGTTTTTGTAGCGGCCATGGAAGGCCGCCGCATCCCATTGCACGATGCCCGCCTCTCCCCGCGCGCCCAGCTCCAGCGTGCGGCTGGTTTCGGGCTTCAGGTTGGGGTTGGGAACCGTTTTGTAAAAGCCCGTGACGTTTTCAAAAAAACTGTTGAGCTGCGATGCACCGGGCGACTTGAAACCGCTGGCCAGGTTGCCGTAAAAGTTGACCGCAGGCGTGGCACGGAAAATCGCGCCCAGCTTGGGCGACAGCCGCCCATCGGACAGCGATGCGGGGTTCAGTGGGTACAACGCGTCTTTCACCGCATCAAGCTTGAAGCGGTCGTACCGCAGCGCGGGAATCACGCTCCAACGGTCGTTGGCCAACTCACTTTGCACAAACAAGGCCGCCTGTTGCTCGGTGGTTTTGGGGAAACGCTTCAGTGGGTAGGTTTCATAGGTGGGCGGCTCGGTGCCCGTGACCAGGTTGTCCATGCGGGTGCTGGACACATCCGCCCCATACACCAGTTTGTGGCTCCAACCGTCCGACAGGGGCCAGGTTTTCTCGGCCTGCAGCACCAGCTGGGTCAGGTTTTCTGAATAGGTCACGTCACGCGAGCGCAGGGGCATCACCACACCGCTGAGGTTGGTGCGGCGCTCCAGCGTCACCTCCTGCGAGTCAGACGCCTGCAAAGCCACCATGGCGCGCACCTCGTCGGCCCAAGCCCGGTCCAGCTTGAAGCGGCCATCCCAACTCAAGCAGCTGCGGGCCAGGTCACTGCTGCCATCCAGATCGGTCACATCCCAGCTGCTGGCCGCTGTGCGCCCCGTGGTGCGGGCACGGCCACTGTAGGCCTCGACGTCGCTGCTTTTGTCCACGCGCTCCAGCGTGAACGTGTGTTTCTGCCCCCCGCCCGGGGTCAGCACCGCTTTGCCCAACACGGCAGCCTGCCGGTCTTGTTGCGGGTTGGGTGCCGTGCGAGTGCTGTTGAGCGCGTCGTTCGTGCCCCTGTTGTCCAGCGCCTGGCTGCGGGCCAGGTTAACGCCAACCAACCACTGCAAGCTGTCATTGGGCTTGCCCGCCACGGTGGCCCCCACCCGCTTCATGCCATCTTCACCCGCATAGCTGGTCGACACACGGCCACCCAGGGCTTGGCCATTTTTCAGCAAGTCCTGAGGCTCGGCGGTGAACATGGCCACCATGCCCGCCAAACCGTCAGAACCGTACAGCGCCGAACTGCCACCGCGCAAAATTTCCACCCGCGACACCAGGCCCAGGTCAAAGTAGTCGCGGCCAAACACCGCTGACCCGAACGTGCCACTGCTCATTTCGCGCGGCATGCGAACGCCGTCCACCGTGAGCAGCACGCGGTTGCCCTCCAAGCCCCGGATGTTGAAACCCGCGTTGCCATCACGCCCGGTCGAACCCGTCACACCACCAAAACGCTGTGGTGCCCGCTTGACACTGACGTTGGGTGTTTCACGGACCAGGTCGCGGATGTCCTGCACCAGCGCAGGGTTCAGGTCGTCGCCCGACAACACATCCACGCTGGCTGGCACGTCTTTGAGCTCGCGCTCGGAACGGGCACCGCTGACCACCACCTCACCCAGCGTGGCCGCCGCATGCGCCTGCACAGGCAAGCACACCAGCGCCACACAGGCGGCCATGGGGGTCAATCGGGCAAAAGAAGCAAATTTGCCTGCCACAAACATCGAACGAAGGAAAACACAGCGCATGACAACAACACCTGAAAACCGGGACAAGGGGGCTTGGCTGGCATCGTCCGCACAGGCCCAGGCACAAGGACTTGGGCAAGCGGCAGGGCTGGCTGTTGTTTTTATTGTATGCGAATCATTCTCATTTGAGAAATATTTTCCAGCTAAGCTGTCAAAATCCTCCACCCCCCTCTGAGCGCCCCATGCGCCCCATGCGCCCCTTTGTCCCGAAAACCCTCTATCGACCCCTGCTGGCGGCGGCGGGTGTGCTTGCCCTGGCACTGGGGGTGTTGGGCGTTGTGTTGCCGGGCCTGCCCACCACACCGTTCGTGCTGCTGGCTGCCGCCTGTTTCGCCAAGGCGTCGCCGCGCCTGCACCAATGGCTGTTGCACCACCGCTGGCTGGGCCCTTTGGTGCGCGACTGGGAGGCCCACCGCAGCCTGCCGCTGCGGGTCAAGTGGCTGTCTACCACCACCATGGCGGTGATGGTGCTGCTGTCAGCCTGGCGCTTGCACACCCTGCCCTGGGCACAGGCGGCAGTGCTGTGCCTGGGTGCCGTGGGGGCATGGGTGGTGTGGCGCATTCCCACACGCACCGCCGCAGCACCAAACCATGCGAATGGTCCGCATTTGCAACCAAACCCCCCGCGCTCGGACATCTGATCGCCCCCTTGGACGGCAGGGTCAAAGCGGCCCACAATCGGGGCACTTTTCCCATCTCGCAACCCCAACACCCACGAAAAAAGGACACCCCATGAAAGGCGACCCTCAAGCCATCGGCTGGCTGCAAGCGCAGCTGAAAAACGAACTCACCGCCATCAACCAGTACTTTGTGCACTACCGCATGCTCAAACACTGGGGGCTGGACAAACTCGCTGCCAAGGAATACGCCGAAAGCATTGGCGAAATGAAACACGCCGACTGGCTGATGGACCGCATCTTCACCCTTGACGGCCTGCCCAACCTGCAAGACCTGGGCAAGATCAATCTTGGCGAAACCGTGCCCGAAATCCTGGCCAGCGACCTGGCCCTGGAACGCGGCGCACAACAAACCGTGAAAGACGGCATGGCCCACTGCGAGTCCGTGCGCGACTTCGTGTCACGCGACCTGCTGCTGAAAATCCTGGACGACACGGAAGAACACATCGACTTCCTGGAAACCCAGCTGGAACTGATCGACCGCGTGGGCCTGCAGAACTACCAGCAAAGCATGATGAGTTCACCCGACTGAACCCGGGCTCCGCGCCCGAGCCGGCGCCCGCCCACCCAGCGTGTTGCACAAATGTGACAACACGCTTTTTTTTCGCCCATTCCACCGTTGGCTCGCCAGCTTTGTAAAGAAGTATTGCGATTCATTCTCATTCGTGTGAAATAATTCAAAGCTTCAGCCAGCCACTGACCCGCCATGCATGCCACATGCCAGGGCGAGGGTGTCATCAGCCAGCCGACAACCTCTGATGGATTTCACACCCATGTCCAAACGCCTCGGTTCAGGCAAAAAAGTGCCTGCAGCGCTTGCCAACACAAACACGTCCGCTACCAAAAATTCCGCAACTTCGGTGGCCCTCCTGCCTTTGGGCGCCATGCTGCTGGCAGGCTCGATGGGGGCAATGGCCCAGACAGCGGGCACTGACAGTGCCAAAACCCTGTCCACCGTCACGGTGAAAGAAGCGGCTGAAGCCCCTGAAGGCAAAGACAGCATCCGCGCCACCGAAACCACCATTGGCAAGGGCAAACAGCTGTTGCGCAACATTCCGCAGTCGGTGACGGTGGTGACCGAAAAGCTGATGGACGACCGCAACCTGGACACCATGAAAGAAGCCCTGAAAAACACCGGGGGCATCAGCTTCCTGGCGGCCGAGGGCGGTGAAGAAGACATTCGCCTGCGCGGCTTCTCGCTCCAGCAAACCGGTGATGTGTTTGTGGACGGCATGCGCGACCCAGCGTTCTACGAGCGCGACACCTTTGCGCTGGACCGCCTGGAAATTCTGCGCGGCTCGGCCTCGCTGCTGTTCGGGCGTGGTTCCACCGGTGGTGCGGTCAACATGGTCACGAAAGTGCCCCGTTTGGTGACCGAACACGAAGTGGATGTGAGCGTGGGCAGCCACAAGTACCGCCGTGCGGTGGGTGACTTCAACATCAAAACCGGCGAAAGCGCCGCCCTGCGCATCAACGCCATGAGCACCAGCGCCGACAACAACGGCGCTGGCTCCAGCCTCCAGAAAAAAGGCATTGCCACCACCTACCGCCATGGCATTGGCGAAAAGAACGAAATCAGCGCCAGCCTCTACCACCTGGACAACAACAATGGCATGAACTACGGCATGCCGTGGATCCGCCCCACACCCGCCCAATCCACCGCCAACCCCGGCGGCTCACCCGCCAGCGCCACCACCGTGCTGCCGCTGGACCCAACGGCCTACTACGGCATGGCCAGCGATCGCAACGCCGGCAAGGCCACGCACTTCACGCTCAGCCACACACACCGGATTGACCGCGACAACGAAATCGTGACCAAAGTGCGCAAGGGGGCCTATGAGCGCGATCAACGCGCGGGCACCGTGCGTTTCGGTGCAGCCACCACCCAACCGGGCGGCGCAGCCGCCAGCCTGGCCACCTTCGGCCCCAGCACCGTCATCACCCGTGGCACCCAGCTGAAAATCCAGGACCTGGACAACCTGTACGCCCAAAGCGACTTCAGTGGCAAGTTCGAGGCACTGGGCTTCAAGCACGAACTGCAAACCGGCGTGGACATTGCCCAGGAAGAAAAAGTGGTGTACGGCGCACGCTCAGCCGCCCAGGGCGGCGTGGTGCCCACCAAACCCACCACCACGGTGGGCCGCCAAAGCGACGGCGCCTGGATTGACGAGAGCCTGCGCGTGCTGCGTGAAACCAGCCGCTACAAATCCAAGGGTGTTGGCGCCTACGTGCAAGACTTGGTGCAAGTGGCCCCGCACTGGAAAGTGCTGGGTGGCCTGCGCTACGACCACCTGACCGGCGACTACTTCACCTACGCCATTCCCACAGCCGCAGCAGGCCCCGTCACCACCACCAGCTACCGCATGAAGGTGTCGGAAGTCAGCAAACGCGTGGGCGTGCTGTACCAGCCCAACGATCTGCACAGCTACCACGCTTCAGCGGCCACGTCGTTCAACACCTCGGGCGATGCCTACTCGCTGAGCGCCACCAACGTGAACACGCCGCCCGAGCAAAGCGTCAACGTGGAATTCGGCGGCAGGCTGGATTCGGCCGACAAGCAATGGACCACCCGTTTTGCCGTGTTCCGCAGCACCAAGCTGCACGAGCGCAACACCGACCCCTTGGTCAACCTGGTCACGCTGTCGGGCAAACGCCACGTGGCCGGCGCCGAGGTGGACGTGACCGGGCGATTGACCCCGCAGTGGGAAGTGTTCGGCTCCTACATGTGGATGCCGGTGGCCAACATCGACGTGGGTGTGGCTGGCTCCGAAGGCCAGGGCACCCGCCCCAGCCTCACGCCCTACCACTCCGGCACCGTGTGGAGCAACTACCAGGTCACCCCCAAACTGCGCGTGGGCGGCGGCCTGAACTTCCGTGGCCGCCAAACCCCCAACCGCAACCCAGGTTGGGAAGTGCCCAGCTGGATCACGGCAGACCTGATGGCCGAATACAAGTTTGACTTCGAAAAACTCACGTTGAAAGCCAACGTGAGCAACATCACCAACAAGCTGTACGCTGACTCGTTGTACACGGGCCACTACATCCCCGGTGCCGGCCGCATGCTGCAGGTCACGGCCAACCTCAAGTTCTGAGGCCTGCCACGCTTTTCATTGTTTCTTCAAGGTTTTGCGCCGCCCCAGCCCTTTCAGGCCGGGGCGGCTTTTTTCCTTTTCACCACGACACCTTTCAAGCATGCTGATCACGCTGCCCGACATCCTGAGCGCCGACGAAGTGGCCACCGCCCGCCACCTGCTGACCCACGCCCCGTGGGAAAACGGCGCCCACAGCGCGGGGCCCCAGGCCCGCACCGTGAAGCACAACGAGCAGCTGCCCCACGCCTGCGAGGCGGCCACCGCCATTCGCGCCATGGTGCTCAATGGCCTGAACCGCTCGGCCCTGTTTTTCAGCGCTGCGCTGCCGCTGCGCATCTTCACGCCCCGCGTCAACCGCTACAGCGGCGCCGCCAACACCTATGGCCACCACATCGACAACGCCATCCGCCTGAAAGCGCGTGACGACGGCCACACCGAACACGTGCGCACCGACGTGTCGTGCACCGTGTTCCTGAACGACCCCAGCGAATACGACGGCGGCGAACTCACCGTCAGCGACACCTACGGCAGCCGGGGGGTGAAGCTGCCTGCGGGCCACGCCGTGCTCTACCCCGGCACCAGCCTGCACCAGGTCACCCCGGTCACACGCGGCCAGCGTGTGGCCAGCTTTTTGTGGGTGCAAAGCATGGTGCGCAGCGACGAACAGCGCCGCCTGCTGTTTGACCTGGACATGGCCCTGCTCGCCCTGCGCCAGCAACACGGCGAAACCCCCGAAACCACCCAGCTCACCGGCACTTACCACAACCTGCTGCGCATGTGGGCAGAGACCTGAACATGCAAGCCCTGCAGCCCATTCCCCCGCACATCGTCAACCTGGCCGACCACGAGGCCGCCGCCGCCCAAGCCCTTGACGGCAACGCCTGGGCCTATTTTTCAGGCGGCGCGGCCGACGAGCTGACCCTGCGCGCCAACGTGGCCGCCTGGCAGGGGCTGCAGTTGCTGCCCCGAGTCCTCAGCCCACTGGCCGGGGGACACACCCGGGTCACGCTGCTGGGCCGCACCCTGCCCCACCCGATTCTGGTGGCCCCGGTGGCTTACCAGCGCATGGCCCACCCCGATGGCGAACTGGCCATGGCAGCGGCGGCGGCCGCCCAAGGCGCAGGCCTGGTGCTGAGCACCCAGGCCAGCACCCCGCTGGAAGACGTGGCCCAGGTGCACCGGCACATGGCCGAGCGCGACAGCGGCCAGGGCAGCAGCCCGCTGTGGTTCCAGCTCTACCTGCAACCGCAACGCGACACCACCCTGGCGCTGCTGGCCCGCGCCGAAGCTGCCGCTTACCAGGCCATCGTGCTGACCGTGGACGCGCCCGTGCATGGCGCCCGCGACCGCGAACGCCGCGCGGGCTTCCACCTGCCTCCGGGCATTCGCGCGGTCAACCTGCCTGCGGCCCTGCCGCAAGACGCCGCCCCCACAGGCACATCGGCCTTTGAAGGTGTGTTGCAACACGCCCCCACCTGGGAAGACGTGCGTTGGCTGGTGCAGGCCACGCACCTGCCCGTGCTGCTCAAAGGCATTCTTCACCCCGACGACGCCCGCCAGGCGCTGGACTGCGGGGCCGCAGGCGTGATCGTGTCCAACCACGGCGGGCGCACGCTCGACACCTGCCTGCCCACCGCCCACGCCCTGCCCGCCGTGGCGCAAGCGGTGGGGGCCCACATGGCGGTGTTGGCCGATGGCGGCATCCGCCGGGGCACCGACGTGTTCAAAGCCCTGGCCCTGGGTGCACATGCCGTGCTGGTGGGCAAACCCTGCGTGTACGGGCTGGCCCATGGCGGTGCGGTGGGCGTGGCCCACGTGCTTCGCCTGCTGCGCGACGAATTTGAAATGGCCCTGGCCCTGTGCGGCTGCGCCACGCCGGCCCACATCCGGCCAGAACACCTCAAACGAGATTGAGTCCCGTGGCCTCGCAGGCCCGGGTCGGCGGCAAGCATGGCCTCATTGCATGTGTTGCCCCCCGTTGATGGCGATATTGGCCCCGGTCACGAAAGCGGCCTCCTCTGAAGCCAGGTAGATGATGAGGCCCGCCACTTCCTCGGGTTTGCCCAGGCGACCCACCGGAATATTGGGCAGGATCTTGGAGTCGAGCACGTCCTGCGGAATGGCCATGACCATCTTGGTGCCGATGTAGCCGGGCGAGATGGTGTTGACCGTCACGCCCTTTTTGGCCACTTCCAGCGCCAACGCTTTGGTGAAGCCGTGTACACCGGCTTTGGCCGCCGAGTAGTTGGTTTGGCCGAACGCGCCCTTGGAGCCATTGACGGACGACACGTTGATGACACGGCCCCAGTTGCGCTCGACCATGCCGTCGGCCACCTGCTTGGTCATGTTGAACAGGCTGTCGAGGTTGGTGCGCAACACGGCGGTCCAATTGACCTTGTCCATCTTCTTGAAGGTCATGTCGCGCGTGATGCCCGCGTTGTTGACCAGCACATCAACAGGGCCGAGTGTGGCCTGCACCTGCGCCACGGCCTGGGCACAGGAATCGATGTCGGTCACATCGCAGGGCACGGCCAAGATGGCGTAGCCATTGGCCTTCATCTGCGCCACCCACTCGCCGTGCTTGGCGTTGCCGGGCGAGTAGGTCACGGCCACTTTGTAGCCAGCATCCACCATCTTGGTGGAAATCGTTTCGCCCAGTCCGCCCATGCCGCCCGTGACCAGCACCACGCGTGTCGTTTGTGTCATTTTTCGTCTCCTCGTTGGTGAATGAAACCGTTCAAGCGCGTTA
>CAYFFJ010000027.1:0-15960 GCA_964342395.1 uncultured Hydrogenophaga sp. | reverse complement strand
CCCCCCGCCGCTGCATCTCGTGCAGCAGCGTCACCAGAATGCGGCAGCCGGAGGCGCCAATCGGATGGCCGATCGCAATGGCGCCGCCATTGACGTTGATCTTGCTGGTGTCCCATTCCATTTGCTGGTTGACGGCACAAGCCTGCGCCGCAAAGGCCTCGTTGATCTCCATCAGATGCAGGTCCTGCGCGGTCCAGCCGGCCTTTTTCAGGCACAGCTGCGAGGCGGGCACCGGGCCCATGCCCATGAGGCTGGGGTCCAGCCCGGCGCTGGCATAAGCGCGGATCACGGCCATCGGCTTCAAGCCCATGGCGACCGCGCGCTGCGCACTCATCACCAGCACCGCAGCAGCGCCGTCGTTCAGGCCAGAGGCATTGCCGGCGGTCACGGTGCCAGCCTTGTCGAAAGCCGGGCGCAGGCCCGACAGGCCTTCGGCGCTGGTTTTGCGGTTGACGAACTCGTCGGCCGCAAACACGATGGGGTCGCCCTTCTTCTGAACCATGGAAAACGGCAGGATTTCGGCCTCGAACCTGCCAGCGTCCTGCGCAGCGGCTGCCTTTTGTTGAGAGGCCCGCGCCAGAGCGTCCTGCATCTCGCGCGTGATGCCGTACGTCTTCGCCACGTTCTCCGCCGTGGTGCCCATGTGGTACTGGTGGTAGGCGTCCCACAGGCCGTCGGTGATCATCGAATCGGCCATCTTCCAGTCGCCCATGCGCTGGCCATCACGCGAGCCCAGTAACACGTGGGGCGCGGCGCTCATGTTTTCCTGCCCGCCGGCGACCACAATCTCGGCATCGCCGCAACGGATGGCCTGTGCCGCCAGCATCACCGCCTTCAGGCCTGAGCCGCAGACTTTGTTGATGGTCATGCCCGGCACGCCCTGCGGCAACCCGGCCTTGATGACGGTCTGGCGCGCCGGGTTTTGGCCCGAACCGGCCGTGAGCACCTGACCCAAAATGACTTCGCTGACGGCGTCACCGGGCACACCGGCCCGTGCCAGCAGGCCCTTGACGACGTGCGCGCCGAGGTCGGGTGCTGCGGTCTTGGCCAGGGTGCCGCCAAAACGGCCCACAGCGGTGCGCGCAGCGGCGACGATGACAATATCGGACATGGCAAGCTCCTTCAAATGGGGTTACACGCGCTCATCCGCGTCGGCACGGATCTGCGAAAGCACCGAGGTCGCGGTGCGGCTGGACCATTCCGAGGCGCAATCCACGCAAGCCAGCGCCGACATGTTGACAATGCGCCGGACGGTGGCCGTGGGGGTGAGGATGTGCGCCGGCTTGGCCAGGCCCAGCAGGACAGGCCCCACCGTGATGCCCTGACCGGCGGTGGCCTTGAGCACGTTGAACGTGATGTTGGCCGCATCGAGTGTGGGCATCACCAGCAAGTTGGCGTCGCACGTCAGCGCCGAACCCGGGTGCACGTGGTCCAGCAAATCCTTGGACAAAGCGGCGTCGCCGTGCATTTCGCCTTCGACCTCGAAGCGGGGCTTGAGCGAACGGATCAACTTGAGAGCGCGGCGCATCTTGCGTGCGCTGGGCGTGTCTTCGCTGCCGAAGTTCGAGTGCGACAACAGGGCTACGTGGGGCACCACGCCGAAACGGCGGACCTCATCAGCCGCCAGCACGGTGATCTCGGCCAGCTGCTCTGGGCTCGGATCGACGTTGACCTGGGTGTCGCAGATGAACAGCGTGCGCTCGGCCAGCATCAGCATGTTCATGGCCGCCAGTGTCTCGACGCCCTGGCGCAGACCGATGACGCTGGCCAGCAGGTCAAGGTGGCCGCGAAAGCCGCCCCACATGCCGCACAGCATGGCATCGGCTTCGCCTCGGTGCATCAGCATCGCGGCCATGGCCGTGGGGTTGCGGCGCAGGGCGGCCTCGGCCGCAAGAGGGGTGACCCCTTTGAGCCGCGTGAGCTGGTAGTAGGCTTGGGCGGCCTGCGGCAGGCGCGGGTCGGTATCGGGATCGACCAGTTCAAAGTCGCGGCCCTGCACCAGGCGCAGCCCGCAGTCCTGTATGCGCTGCCCCACCACTGCAGGACGCCCCACCAGGATCGGCTTGGCAAGCCGCTCATCGACAACGATCTGCACGGCGCGCAGCACGCGCTCGTCCTCGCCTTCGGCATAGACGACACGCTTGGGCGCCTGTTGCGCTGCAGCAAACACCGGTTGCATCACCGAGCCGGATCGGTAAACGAAACGCCCGAGGCTGGCGCGATAGGCCTCGATGTCGGCGATGGGCCGGGTGGCAACGCCCGAGTCCATGGCGGCCTGCGCCACGGCAGGCGCCACCACTTCAATCAGGCGAGGGTCGAAAGGCTTGGGAATCAGGTAGTCACGGCCAAAGCGCAGGCCATCGGCGCGGTAGGCCTTGGCCACGGCTTCGGGAATCTCGGCATGGGCCAGCCCGGCGATGGCGCGCACAGCCGCCAGTTTCATGTCCTCGTTGATCGTGCTCGCCCCCACGTCCAGTGCACCGCGAAAGATGAACGGGAAGCAAAGGACGTTGTTGACTTGGTTGGGATAGTCCGAGCGGCCCGTGCCCATGATCGCATCGGGGCGCGCGGCCAGTGCCACCTCTGGTTCGATTTCCGGTGAAGGGTTGGCCATCGCCAGGATGATCGGATCGCGCGCCATGGCCTTGACCATCTCGGCCTTGAGCACGCCGCCCGCTGAAAGCCCCAGGAAGATGTCCGCGCCTTCGATGATGTCGGCCAGCTTGCGTGCGCTTGTCTCCTGGGCGTAGCGGGCCTTGTTGGGGTCCATCTGCTCCTGGCGTCCGGCATAAACCACCCCGGCGCTGTCAGACACGAAGATGTGGCGCATGGGCAGGCCCAGGCTGACGATCAGATCCAGGCAGGCCAGTGCGGCTGCGCCCGCGCCCGAGGCCACCAGCTTGACATGGCCTATGTCCTTGCCCACGTGCTGCAGTGCGTTCAGGATGGCCGCCGCTGCCACGATGGCGGTGCCGTGCTGATCGTCGTGAAAGACCGGGATCTTCATGCGCTCGCGCAGCTGCTGTTCAATGTAGAAGCACTCGGGCGCCTTGATGTCTTCCAGGTTGATGCCGCCAAAGGTCGGCTCCATGCGCGCGATGGTGTCGATCAACTTGTCAGGATCGGCCTCGTCCAGTTCGATGTCGAAAACGTCGATGCCGGCAAATTTCTTGAACAGGCAGCCCTTGCCCTCCATCACCGGTTTGCCCGCCAGCGGGCCGATGTTGCCCAGGCCCAGCACCGCCGTGCCGTTGGTGATAACGGCCACCAGGTTATTGCGTGAGGTGAGATTACCCGCTTCGCGCGGGTCCTCGGCGATGGCCAGGCAAGCCTCGGCCACGCCAGGCGAGTAGGCCAGTCCCAGGTCGCGCTGCGTGGCCATGGGCTTGGTAGGCGTCACCGAGATTTTGCCCGGCGTCGGGTAGCGGTGGTAGTCCAGTGCGTCTTGTTTCAGGTTGTCGCTCATGGTGTGTCCTGTCGTCGGATCAAGCCAGGAAGCGCAGCGCCGAGGCGGCGGTGCGGGTGTCCATGTTGCGGCCACGGTTGAGGTGGTCGTCGATCTCGGCCGCGCAGCCCAGCATGCGGGCGTACAGGAAGACCGTGAAGGCCGCCGTCTCCAGCGCGTCCGAGCGGATGGTGCCCGCGCGGTAGGCGGGCCACACGGTTTTGAGCAGCAGCGCGGCGATGACCGCATCGACGTTCACGCAATACACGGTGCGCGACACGCCCTCGTCGTGGAGTTTTTGCACCAGCGCCCGGTAGAAGTCATGGAACACGTTGTGCTCGCCACGTTGGGCCATCAACTCGCCGATGAAAACTTCGCGCGGGTCGTGGTTGACGGATTTGTCCTTGAAAACCGGGTGGTTGACGCCGGGAATTTTCTGGATGTCGAGGTTGCCGCTGGTCTTTTTGTCGGCCTTGTAGCGCGCATAGGACTCGACGCAGCGCGCCGCCAGCGCGCCCACGTCCACGCCGTGCGATGCATCGCCCGGGTCGGCCAGACCGCTGTCCTTGAACTGCTCCAGCAGGAAAGCGACGCCCTCATAGCCGTTGCCGCCATGGGCGTAGCCGCAGTGCGTGAGAAAACCGATCAGCCCCTTGTTGAGCTGCACGCGCTCGGGTTGCTCGGGTCCGTCGGACGACACGGCGCCCTTGGCACCCTGCGCCGAGATCGTGCCCGGGCCGTTGCTCAGCAACAGGCCCACCAGGGTCTGGAAGGCGAACAAATCGCCCTCGCGCGGCGGCGCATGCAGCAACGCCACGTAAGCGACTTCGGTCAAAAAGCGCGAGCCCAGCAGTTCCGGCTCGGGGAAGCCGCAAAAACGCGTTGCTTCATGCCGCGATGCGTCCACCGAAGCGCCAATCGCCGTGCCGAACAGCTGCATCCAGGCCGGCAAGCATTCCAGCGTGAGGCGCGACACGCGCTTGCGCATCAGCGGGCCCCAGCCCAACGTGGTGGTAATGGCCGCCAGCACGGCATCGGCGCTGGGATACCCCTCCAATCCTTCCAAAAAACGCACGAACACCGAGCGAGCGCCGCGCGCCCGCAAGCCCTCAAGCATGGCCTGAGCGCGTGGGTCGGGCACTTGGGTCACCATCGATGCACCACCGCCCTCCAGCAAGGCGTCAAGCCTGAAATTTTCATCGAGCGCATCTTTCAGACCAGCGCCCGAGAAGCGGTCAATCAGTTCCCGGGCGATGGCGCGTGCGCCTTCCGTGCACCTTGGCCCCACGATGGCCAGGGCCGCCGCCAGCACGGCGTTGGGCGCATTGCCCGCCTCGCGCGCCGCCTGCGCCGCCGCCAGCGTGGGCGCGCCATGCAAGTTCAGGTGGGCACACACCGCCACACTCACCAGCTTGCGGTCGTTCTCGCCGCCCGGCTCCTTGAGCAGTGCCAAACCGACATTGGCTTCCAGCGAATACTGCGCAGAATCAAGTACGGACACGCCGTTCAGGCGCGTGACCTGCGTCTTGGCGTCCATTTGCGACACGCCCGAGGCATCCTTCAGTGCTTCCCGTGCGAAGGTGGCCCCCACCTGCCGCTCCAGCGCCTTGATCTGAACGTCGTAAGGCGCAGCGGCGTGCACCACGGACAAGTCCAGCTCGGGTGGCAGCTTTGCGCCCGCGTTCGAGCCGAACCAGGCCTTCAGCTCCATGGTCCCTTCGGGGGCGAAGTCGGGCTTGACGCCGTTGGCGGCCATGACGGCGGTCAGCGCGGCGGGAATGTCGGCAATGTTGGTCACCACCGCGCCCTTGGCCGAACACACCGGTTGCTCGGGTGTGAACAACGCGTCCACGCCGAACTTTTCCATGAACCAACGCTCCTTGGACGCTGCGTCGTCGCCGCCGCCGGCCATCGCGCCGGCATGGCCGACCGCGCGCGTGAGCCGACTCTTCCACCGCCCCACCACGCAGGCCACCACGGGTTTGGTGAATTCGGCGTCGAGTTCGTAGTAGCCGCCGGGTTCGCAGTACAACACCGCTGCCTTGCTGCGCTCGTCGTTGCCCAGCGCGAACGCGAATTCGGGCGCGGCGTAGTGGATGTAGACGTCCTTGCCCGAAGACACCAGCGTGGTGGTACCCCAGCCGCCCATGCGCAGGTACTGCGCAATGGTGGTGGTGAAGCCCCCCGAGTTGGACAAAATGGCCACCGAACCCTTCTTCAGCGTATCGCCCGGACTGTCGCCGCCAAGCGCGCCGCCGATGCGGATCTGGTTCCAAGAATCCGCCACGCCCAGGCTGTTGCCGCCAAAGATATCGATGCCGCGCGCCTGCGCCATCGCCCGGATCTCGCGTGCGTCGTGCACGCTCATCTTCTCGGTGGGAATGAAGATTTTGGTGAGCCCGGGGTTGACGCGGATCAGTTCGACCACGCCGTCGTCCGCAGCGCTGGGGGGCAGGTAGACCACGCCGCAATTGAAGCTGTGACCAGCCGCCAAGCCCTCGCGCACGTTGTTGTAAACCGGAATGGGCCCGCAAGGTGTTTCCAGCACCTGGCCGCTGCGGCCAGGCGAGGTACCGAACACCACGTTGCCACCGCTCCAGGCGTGGCCCACAGGCGTGACCTCGCTGGATTCGCCGCCCAGGATGTTGAGCACGCACACGCGGTCCTCGCGGGTGGCAATCTGAGCCAGCGATTCGATGCCCGTGAAGTACTTGAAATTTCCGACGCTTTTTGTGGTCATGGTGTTCTCCTCAAACCGCCAACTTCATGGCGCGGGCCACTTCCGCACGCCCGCCGCCCTTCATCCACCCATCGACCCGGCGCGCGTAGTCGACCACCTCGCTCATCGCCGAATCGAAGCCGAAGATCCGGTAGGGAATGCCGAGGGCGTCACAGGTGTCGCGCAGCACACCCATGCCACGCACCAGGTTGGGCCCGCCGCGCCCCACCACCAGGTACAGCGGCTGCGGGCCGTGTTGGCCAAAATGTTCGCGCAGCGCATCGGCCATGGCGCGGAAGGTCTCGAAGATGTCGGTGTTGTTGCTTTTGCCGCCGATGATGAACAGCACGTTGGACTGCTTGAGCCAGTGCTTGAAGCAAATGCGTGCGACCGACTTCATTTTTTCGTAGGGCGGGTTGCCGCCAAAGTCGGACGAGATGATCGCGTCGTCTCCCAGCATCTGCGTGACCAGCGAGTTGGCGCCGCCGCCGAAGGTGGGCGCCAGGATCGTGCCCTTGTCGTTGATGATGTACACGTCGCTCTGGCCCTGGTAGGTGCGCAACTGGTTGATTTCTTGCTCGAAATCGGAGTAGTCGGCGGCGAACAGATCGGATGGCAGGTCCAGGCGCTGCCAGCGCGGGTCGTCCCGGTCAAACCCGCACTTGAAGTCGCAGGCCACCGGTGTGAGCCGCCCCTTGGCATCGGCGCGCAAGCGGATCGGGTTCAGCTCCAGCGTGGTCATGCCGTAGTCGTGGAACAGGTCCCACAGGTTGGGCAGGTGCTGCACCAGCGGCGAAATGATCTGTCGGGGCGCCTTGAGTTCCGACAGCGCGTTGGCAACAACAAACGCCTTCAGGCCGGTGAGCGGGTTGAAGGGCACGCTGACGATCTGGGTCTTGTCCAGTTCCTCGATGTCCATCCCGCCGTGGTGCGTGAGCGTCATGGTCGGCGCGCGGAAATGCGTGTTGTCGGTGAGCGAGAAGTACACCTCGTGCTCGGCCGGCACGCCCGCCTCGAAAGTGACGCCGTTGGATTTGGCAGTCTGGTAGCCGTGGCGGTGCTCGCAGAAGTACAGGCGCTCTTTTTCCGCCAGCGCAGTCTTCAGGTCGCTGGCCCGCCCCACCAGCCCGGCTTTGCCCTTCTTGCCAACACCGCCCTTGAACACGGGCTTGATGAAGACTTGGCCGTGTTTGGCGATCAAGGCCTTGATCTCGGATTCGCTCGCATCGGGGCCGAGAATTTCCGGAGTCGGGAAGCCCGCCAGTTTGAGCAGGCGGGCGCCATGCAGCATGCCGGTGATGTTCATTGTTGTCCTTCATGCGAAGTGGATCGAATGTGCTGGCGATGCTAGGAAGCGGCTGCGCCCGGCGGCTTTCGAAACTCCTTCAGCGCACCCTATCGATTTCCCTGTCAGGGTAACTACCTAGCCGAACACAGCCCATTTGAAAGTTCGCCGAAAGCTTGTGCGCCCATGCGATTCGCAGAATCCATTCGCTCGCAAACCCACTCCATGGAGACAGACACTATGAAGATCACCCAGGCAAGTCGGCGATTCGTCGCCGCCATCGCCAGCAGCGCGCTGCTGCTGGTCACGCCCTGCGCCATGGCGCTGGAAGCCGTCAAGATCCTCGCGCCGGCCGCGCCCGGCGGTGGCTGGGACCAAACCGCACGCTCGATGCAGCGCGCCCTGCAAAGCGGCGACATCGTCAAGCGCGTGACGGTGGACAACAAGCCCGGCGCTGGCGGCACCATTGGGTTGGCGCAGTTCGTCACCTCGTCCAAGGGCGACCCGCAGGCCATGATGGTCACGGGCATGGTGATGATCGGCGCCATCCTGGTCAATGGATCGCCGGTCAACCTGTCGCAAGTGACCCCGCTGGCGCGATTGACCGGCGAGTACGAGGTGATCGTGGTGTCGGCGGCTTCGAAAATCCAGAAGCTGTCGGACCTGACCGCCCTGCTCAAGGCCAACCCGGGTGCGGTGTCCTGGGGCGGCGGCTCGGCCGGCGCCACCGACCACCTGCTGGCGGCCATGATCGCCAAGAGCGCAGGCGTCGATCCAACCAAAATCAACTACATCGCGCATGCCGGTGGCGGCGAAGCGCAGGCGGCCATTCTGGGCGGCCACGTCACGGTCGGCGTCAGTGGCTGGGGCGAATTCGCGCCCCAGATCAAGGCCGGCAAGCTGCGTGCGCTGGCAATCTCATCAGCCGAACGCTTGCCCGATGTGAAGGATGTGCCAACGCTGAAAGAACAGGGCGTGGACGTGGTGATGGCCAACTGGCGCGCGTTGTTCGGCGCACCCGGTATCAGCGAGGCTCAAAAGGCAGAGCTGGTAGCGGCGCTCGACAAGGCCGTGAAGACACCTTCCTGGAAAGAGACTCTGGACAAAAACGAGTGGACGGACCTGTACCTGTCAGGCGACGCATTCAAAAAATTCCTGGATGCCGAGCAACCGCGCATCGCCGAGATCGTGAACTCGCTCGGCCTGGCGAAGAAACAGCCCTGATCGAGAAACTCGCCATGAGTTCATCTTCCATTGCACCTGTGTCCTCGGGCCGATTGGCCCTGGGCGGCGAGGCGCTGCTGTCGCTGGGCATGGTGCTGCTGGGCGCCTTCGTCGTCTGGCAGGGCAACCTGGTCAAGGCGGCGGCCAGCTACTCCGGGGTCGGTCCGGGCCTGTTCCCGACTTTGATCGGCAGCGGCCTGTCGCTGATCGGCCTGGTACTGGGCTGGCAGGCGCTGAACGGCGGCTGGCGATCCATGCCGGACGACGAAACCACGCAAGGGGACGCCGACTGGCGCGCCTTTGGCCTGATCAGCCTGGCGGTGTTGCTGCACATGCTGCTGGTGGGCTGGGCAGGCTTCATCATCGCCTCAGCCCTGCTGTATGCCTTGATCGCACGCGGCTTTGGCAGCACCCGCCCAGGACGCGACCTCGTGATCGCGGTGCTGATCGCGGTGCCGGTGTTCTTCATTTTCACGCGCGGGTTGGGCTTGAGCCTGCCAGCTGGCTGGCTGACCTGGGGGGCTTGAAAAATGGACACCTTCACCGCTCTGATGGACGGCTTTGCCGTCGCGCTCAGCATCCAGAACCTGCTGCTCGGCCTGCTCGGCGTGACGCTGGGCACGGCCATTGGCGTGTTGCCCGGCGTGGGACCGGCGCTGACGATCGCGCTGCTGCTGCCAGCCACCGCCAACTTTGAGCCGACCGGCGCACTGATCCTGTTCGCCGGCATCTACTACGGCGCCATGTATGGCGGTTCGACCACCTCGATCCTGCTCAACACGCCGGGCGAATCGGCCACCATCATCACCGCCATGGAAGGCAACCTGATGGCCAAGCGCGGTCGGGCCGGCCCGGCATTGGCCACAGCAGCGATCGGCTCGTTCGTGGCCGGCACGCTGGCCACGGTGATGCTGACCATCGCGGCACCTGCGATGGTGGAGGTGGCGCTGAAGTTCGGCCCCGCCGAGTACTTCGCCGTGATGGTGCTGGCCTTCGTCACCGTCTCGGCCGTCCTGGGCAATTCCCCGGCACGCGGCCTGGCGAGCCTGTTCTTCGGCCTGGTGCTGGGTCTGATAGGCCTGGACAGCCAGAGCGGCCAGCCGCGCCTGACGCTGGGCGTCCCCGAACTGCTCGACGGCGTCGACATCGTGATCGTCGCGGTCGGCCTGTTCGCGGTTGGCGAAACGCTGTTTGTCGCCACCTACCTGAACCGCATCGATGACAAGATCGAATCGGTCAAGGGCTCGGTGTGGATGAGCAAGTCGGACTGGGCGCGCTCTTGGAAGCCGTGGCTGCGCGGCACGGCGATCGGTTTTCCGTTTGGCGCCATGCCGGCCGGTGGGTCTGAGATACCGACCTTTCTGTCCTACGCCGCCGAGAAGAAACTCACCCGCCACCCCGAGGAGTTTGGCAAGGGGGCGATCGAAGGCGTGGCCGGGCCCGAGGCCGCCAACAACGCCGCTGCCGCCGGCATGCTGGTACCGCTGCTGACCCTGGGCTTGCCCACCGGCGCGACGGCGGCAATCATGCTGTCGGCGTTCCAGCAGTATGGCCTGCAGCCCGGCCCGCTGCTGTTTGCCAACGAACCCCAACTGGTGTGGGGCCTGATCGCCAGCCTGTACGTCGGCAACGTGCTGCTGCTCATCCTGAACCTGCCCATGGTGGGCCTGTGGGTGAAGTTGCTGTCGATCCCACGACCGTTGCTGTACGCCGGCATCCTGGTGTTCGCCACGCTGGGTGCCTATGGCCTGCGCAATTCGTGGTTTGACCTGGCCTTGCTGTACGGCATCGGCCTGGTCGGTTTCGCGATGCGGCGCTGCGACATTCCGGTGGCACCCACCATCGTCGGTTTGATCCTGGGGCCGATGGCAGAGACCCAGATGCGCCGGGCACTGTCCATCAGCCAGGGCGACCCCACGGTGTTCCTCACGCAGCCGATCTCGGCGACGGTGCTGGCCATCACGGTGGCCGTGCTCATCGTGCCGCGCCTGCTCAAGCGCCGCGCGCCTGCCCCCACACTCCCACCGCCGAGCACGCCATGGAAATAGACGTCACCCACCCTGCGTTCTGGCTGTCGGTCGGCCAGATCATCCTGATCGACATCTTGCTCGGCGGCGACAACGCGGTGGTCATCGCATTGGCCTGCCGACGCCTGCCGCCCGCGCTGCGCCGCAAGGGCATCCTGTGGGGTGTGGCCGGTGCGGTGGTGGCGCGCATCGTGCTGATTTTCTTCGCACTGCAACTGCTTTCGCTGCCCTACCTGAAAGCGGTGGGCGCGCTCCTGCTGCTGTGGATCGGTGTCAAGCTGCTGCTGTCCGACGAGGAAGAGGCACACGGCAAGGTGGAGGGTGGCACCACGTTGTGGAGTGCGGTGCGCACCGTGATCGTGGCCGACGCCGTGATGAGCCTGGACAACGTGATCGCGGTGGCCGCTGCAGCGGACGGCCATCTCGGCCTGGTGGTGTTCGGCATCCTGGTGAGCGTGCCCATCATCGTGTGGGGCAGCAAGCTGGTGCTGATGCTGATCGACCGCTTCCCGCTGGTGATCGTGCTGGGCGGGGCGCTGCTCGGCTGGATCGCCGGCGGCATGCTGGTGGAAGACCAGGCTTGGAAGACCTGGTACGCGACACAACCGTCCTGGCTCGGCCATGCAGCGGCGGCGGCAGGCGCACTCTTCGTGGTCACGCTCGGCCTGTTGCTGGCGCGCCGCAGCCGTGACCGACGGGCCGCAGCGGCGCCGGCCGCCCCGTCGATGCCTCCTCCGGGCACGCTGCAGCTGCGGCTGCTGGTGCCAGTCGAAGCCGCCTCGCCGGCACAAGCCATCGCCGACTACCTGCGCGGCGAGCGCACGCGCGACCCGCGCATCGAAATCCAACTGCTCAACGTGCAAATGCCTGCCGACTATTCCGGCCACGCACGCATGCTGGTAAGCCCGGACGAGCTCAATGCCTATTACGCGGAGGAGTCGGCCAAGGCGCTGGCACCGGTACGCGCGGCACTCGACGCTGCGGGTGTGCCGTACTCATCACGGCATGAGGTCGGCCACGTGGCGCAGTGCATTCTGGCGTTTGCCCGTGACCACGGGGCCGACCGCATTGTGATGGGGCGCCATGGCGCTTCGGCACTGGTCGACCGGGTGCTGGGCTCGGTGGCCAGCGACGTGTCGGCACAAGCCCAGGTCCCGGTCATGCTGGTGGATTGAGGTGAACGCCCGATCAGGCGTCGTCGCGTTAGCTCGGGTGCAGCGCCTGGTTCCAGCGCCTCAGGAAGGCCTGGCGTCGGCTCTGGTCCAGGTGCGCCAGCAGCCCGGGCCCAAGCGCGATCGGGCGAAACGCGCTGCCCAGTTGCGGCGCCAGCGCAGCCGCCGTGGCGTCCGCAGCGCTGTCGCTCCGGACCCCGCGCAGGCCGCCGGCCTCGGCCAGCAGGCGCTGGCCCGGCGCCGACAGCAGGTGGTCCAGCCACAGGCGTGCGCCCCGCGGATTGGGTGCAGTTCGCGCGATGAAGGCCACGCGCGACACCACCAGCGTGTAGTCCTGGAGGTAGACGACCTCAAGCTCCGGGCGGCCGCGCGCGAAGATTTCGGCGTAGCTGCCCAGCACGTTGTGGGCCAGCAGCGTGTGCCCAGCAGCCACGCTGTCGAGCATGCCCTGCGTATCGGTGTGCAGGCTCGCCTGGCAACGGCCCAGGGCCCTCACCAGCTCCCAGTGGCGCGGCGTGGCCAACGCGTCCTGGGCCGCGATCAGAAAACCCAGGCCGGCGCGTTCAATGTTGAAGGTGGCGACACGGCCACGCCAGCGTGGCACGTCGGCCAGCAGCAGCGCGGTCAGCGCGGCGTGCGTGCGAGGTACCTCGGTGCTGGCCAGCAACTGGCGATTGACGACGATGCCGACCGGCTCCAAGGTGGTGCCGTAGGCCTCGTGTTTCCAGATCGCCCATTTGGGCAACTGGGCGGCGTGCGGGCTCTCATAGCGCAGCGCGTGGCCGTCGTTGACCAGCTTGATCTGCAAGTCCATCGCCGAGCTCCACAGCACGTCGGCGTTGTCCGTCCCATCGTCTGGCTGCCGCAGAAAGCGTTCATGCAGCGCCAGGCTGCCGAGCTCGACGTAGTCCACCCGCAGGCCAGCATGGCGGCGCTCGAAGCCGTCGATCAGCGGCTGCACGGCATGCCGGTCGGCAGCCGCCAGCACGCGCACGCGCCCTGCGTCAGCGGCCGTGCCGGCCATGGCGCTGGCCGTGGCCAGACCCAGCAAGCCGGCTCCCATCACCCTGCGGCGCAATGGCATGTGTTTGTCTCCAAAACGGTATTATCGCCATGCACACACCTGTGTTTACCCTGATGCCGAATGTGCTCGGCCACGGGCCAATCGACTGCCTTCATTGTCAACTGTCATGCATATCCTGCTGATTGAGGACCATCTGCAGCTGGTGCAAACGCTGACGCAGTCGCTCGGTGCGCTGGGCATCCAGGTCGAGTCCTGCACTGACGGCTTGCTGGCCGATACCGCGTTGCAGCAACACGCCTTTGACGTGGTCGTTCTCGATCTGGCCTTGCCACGCATGCACGGTATCGAAATCCTGCGACGACTGCGCCAGCGTGCCAACAAGATACCGGTGCTGGTGCTGACCGCCAGCGGCGACACCTACGACCGGGTTCAGGGCTTGAATGCCGGTGCCGACGACTACCTGGCCAAGCCCTTCGATCTGGCCGAACTCGAGGCCCGCTTGCGGGCCTTGCACCGGCGCTGTGTCGGCGCCATGGATTCGGTGCTGAGCGTGGCCGCGCTTGAGTTCAATACGGTGTCCCGCCGTTTCGCGCTTGGCATGCACCCCCTGAACCTGCCGCCGCGTGAACACGATCTGTTGGAAGCCTTGATCGTCCACGCCTGTCGACCGGTCAGCAAACTCGCACTCACCCAGCGCCTGCGGACCAGCGATGCAGTGCTCAGCAACGATGCCCTCGAGATTTACGTGCACCGTTTGCGCCGCAGACTCGACGGCAGCGGGGCGGCCATCCACACGCTGCGCGGGCTCGGTTACGTACTTGAGGCCGCCGATGACGCGTCTGCGTAGCCTGCTGCTGCGCTGGTTGCTGATCCCGACGCTCGGGCTGTGGCTGCTGGCGTCAACGCTCGGCTACCTGCGCAGTCTGACGCAGGCACACGAAGCCTATGACCGCACCTTGCTGGGCTCGGCACTTGTGATCGGCGAACGTCTGAGCGTGGAAAACGGCCAGGTCGTGGCTGAACTGCCCTACGCCGCACTGGAGATGCTGCGCACCGACGCGCAGGACCGCATCTTCTATCGCGTGGCCACCTTGGCGGACGATCGCCACATCACCGGCTACGAAGACCTGCCGCCACCGGCCACGCCGCCGGACACCGAGCCGCTGTTCTACGACGCGGTGTACAAAGGGCAAAACATCCGCGTGGTGGCGCTGGCCTGGTCGGTGGTGGGGGAAACCCTGCCACGGACCCTGAGCGTGCAGGTGGCCGAAACGATGGACGCCCGGCGCCAGCTGACGCGCCGCATTGCCTCCGAGGCCGCTGCGATGCAGTTGCTCCTGATCGCTGTGGCCGCCGGGCTTATCGCCTTTGGCGTGCGGCGCGGTCTGACTCCCTTGAAACGGCTGCGCGACGAGGTGCGCGCGCGCGGCGCCAACGACCTGACACCGATCGACACGCACCGGGTGCCACGCGAAGTGGTGCCGCTGATTCATGCGATCAACGTCCATACCGAGCGGCAACGCCAGCTCAGTGACGCGCAGGTGCGCTTCATTGCGAACGCATCGCACCAGTTGAAAACGCCGCTGACCTTGCTGCGCGCCCAGGTCGATCACGCCCTTCAGCAGCCCGACTACGACGACATGCGCACCGTGGTCAAACGCATCCACCTGTCCACCCAATCGACCCAGCGAGTCATGGACCAGTTGCTGAGCCTGGCGCGGAGTGAACCCGGTCGTGCGCTCGACATCCAGACATTTGATCTCACCGAACTGGCGCGCGAGCAGACCTTTGAGATGCTCGCCTTGGCGCGAACGAAATCGATAGACCTCGGCTTCGAAGGCGAGCTGGTTGTGCGGGTGCTCGGTGAACCTGTGCTGCTGCGCGAACTCGTCGCCAATCTGGTGCACAACGCCATCAGCTACACGCCACCGGAGGGCCTGGTGACCGTGAGGGTGGCGCTGTGCGATGGGCGCCCACGCCTGTGCGTGATCGACAACGGCCCGGGCATTCCCATCGACGAGCGCTCCAAAGTCTTCGAACGCTTCTACCGCGGCACGGCCATCAGCGAGCACGGCACCGGCCTGGGACTGGCGATCGCAAAGGAGATCTGCGATCGCCACCGAATCCAGATATCGATGGGCGAAGGCCCCGGAGGCAAAGGCCTTCACGTTCAGTTGCGCTGGCCCGCAGAGACTGATGCGGGGTAGGTGTCAGGGCGGGCACCTGATCAAATAAAAATAATTCTCAATAAGTAAGTTAATGCGACGAATTCGCATTTAGAATTCAGGGCATCGCCACCCCCGGGAAGCCCCGCATGATTGTTTGTGTCTGCCACCGCGTCAGTGACCGCACCATCCGCCAGTGCGCCCGTCAGGGCATGGCTTTTGACGACCTGCAGCTGGAGCTGGGCGTGGCCACCCAATGCGGCAAGTGCGAAAGCTGCGCCCGCCATGTGTGGCAAGAATGCGGCACCGTCGCGCCTGCGGCCCACATCCACATGACCCAACAGGCCTTGCAAGGACGCGCATGGAACCCCTCTCAGCACTTGGCCTCTGTGTGACTTTGGTGGTGCTCGCGGTGGTTTGGGTGCTCCGCCCCTGAGTGCAACGCCGGCACCACCCTCGACGCACTCACGTCCGTTCTTATTTTTGTCGACCCTGTGCCCTCACGCCTTGAAGCTTCGCATGTTTGCCCTTTCCGCACCGTTTCCGCTTAGGGACCGCTCCCCCCGCCGCTTGTCGCGCAACGCCAGTCTGGCACTGGCGGTGGCGGGTTTGCATGTGGGTGGCCTGTACGCCCTGCAAAGCGGTCTGCTGATGCGCGCTGTTGAAGTGGTGGTCCCTGTTGAAGTGCTGGCCCAGTTCATTGAACCCGCCCAGCCCAAAACAGAGCCGCCGCCTCCCCCGCCGCAACCCAAACCCAAAGTGAAGCCCCAGCCGGTGGTGCAAAAAACCCAACGCACCCCGCTGCCCCCACCCCCCATGCCACTGGCCGTGGCCTCTGCCGAGCCTTCACCCAATGCCGTGGTGGGTGTGACCACCCCCCCCCCCCCCCCCCCCCCCCC
>CAYFFJ010000026.1:0-32443 GCA_964342395.1 uncultured Hydrogenophaga sp. | reverse complement strand
TAGCACCAGCACGATGTAGATGCACAGCACCCCGGTCAGCATGGCCAGGCCAAAGCTGGCAAACAGCTCGCCCATGACTTCGGCATCGCCCACCTCCACCACCTTCACGCCGGGGGGCAGGCCCTGGATGGCGGGCAGGGTCTGCACCCGTTGCGTCACGTCGCCCAGCGGCACGCCCGACAGCTCCACCTCGAAGGTGACGTTGCGCGAGCGGTTGTAGCGGTCGATCACCGCCGGGCCGCTGGTCAGCTCCAGCGTGGCCACCTGGCTGACCATCACCGGGCCGTGGGTGCCGGCCACGGTCAACCGCTCCAGCAGGCCGATGTCCTGGCGGGCTTCGCTGGCCAGCTTCACCACGATGGGCACCTGGCGCTGCGCCAGGTTGAGTTTGGGCAAGGCGGCGTCGTAGTCGCCCAGGGTGGCAATGCGCAGGGTGTCGGCCAGGCTGGCAGGGGTCACGCCCAGGTCGGCGGCGGCGGCGAAGTTGGGGCGAATGGCCACCTCTTGCCGCACCAGGGCCGCGCTGCTGGCGATGCTGCCCAGGCCGGGGATGGTGCGCAGGTCTTTTTCCACTGCGGCCGCCGCCTCGCCCAGGGCCACGGGGTCTTCACCCGTCAGCACCAGGAGGTATTTTTCGCCCGAACCGCCCAGGCCCACCTTGCTGCGCACACCGGGCAGGTTGCTGAGGGCCTCGCGCATTTGCGCCTCTACCACCTGCTTGCGCTCGCGCTGACCGCGCGGTGTGAGCTGGATGGTCAGCGTGGCCTTGCGGGCCTCGGCCGCGCCACCGGGCGCAAACGGGTCGGTGCCCGCGCTGCCACCGCCAATGGTGGTGTAGACGCTTTTCACGTCTTTCACCTGCCCCAGCAGGCCGCGCGCGGCCTCGGCGGTGCGCAGCGTGTCTTGCAGCGTGGCCCCGGGCGGCAGCTCCAGGTAGACCTGGGTTTGCGAGTTGTCGTCGGGCGGAATGAAGCCCGTGGGCAGCAGCGGGATCAGCATGATCGACCCCACAAAAAACCCCAAGGCCGCCAACCCGGTCAGGAAGCGGTGGCGCAGGCACCACCCCACCCACACCAGGTAGCGTGGCATCCACCACGGCTCCTGGTGTTCGTGTGTGCTGCGCCGCATGAGGTAGGCGGCCATCATGGGTGTCAGCACCCGGGCCACCACCAGCGAGGCAAACACGGCCAGCGCCGCCGTCCAGCCAAATTGCTTGAAAAACTTGCCCGCAATGCCGCTCATGAACGCGGTGGGCAAAAACACCGCGATCAAGGTGAACGTGGTGGCGATCACGGCCAGCCCGATTTCGTCAGCCGCTTCCATGGCCGCCTGGAACGGGGTTTTGCCCATGCGCAGATGGCGCTCGATGTTTTCCACTTCCACAATGGCGTCGTCCACCAGGATGCCAATCACCAGCGACAACGCCAGCAGCGTGACCACGTTGATGGAAAAGCCCAGGTAATGCATGCCAATGAAGGCCGGAATGGCCGACAGCGGCAGCGCCACCGCCGACACAAACGTGGCCCGAAAGTCGCGCAAAAACAGCCACACCACCAGCACGGCCAGAATGGCGCCTTCGTAGAGCAGCGTCATGGAACCGTCGAACTCCTCCTCCACCGGGGTGACGAAGTCAAACGCCTCGGTCAACTCCATGTCGGGGTGGCTGGCCTTCAATTCGGTCAGGGCCGCGCGCACGGCGGCGCCCACCTCGACCTCGCTGGCACCGCGGCTGCGGGCCACTTCAAAGCCCACCACCGGTGTGCCGTTGAGCAAGGCCGCCGCGCGGGGTTCGGCCACCGTGTCGGCGATGGTGGCCACCTGGTCCAGGCGCACACGCTTGGGCAGGAGGTTGGGGTTGCCGCCGCCCAACGACAGCTCGATGCCCGCCAGCTCTTGCGCCGAGGCCACGGTGGCCAGGGTGCGCAGCGGTTGTTCGCTGCCGCCCAGATCGGCGCGCCCGCCCGACGACTCCAGCTGCACCTGCTTGAGCGCCCGGCTCACGTCGGCTGCGGTCACGCCCAGGGCCAGCAGGCGGCCGGGATCCAGCTCCACTGCCACTTGCCGGTTGGCCCCGCCCACGCGGGTGACCGCGCCCACACCACGCACCGACAGCAGTTTTTTGGTGACCGTGTTGTCCACAAACCAGCTCAGGGCCTCGTCGTCCATGCTGGGGATGCGCACCGTGTAGGCCAGTACGGGGGCGCCCGCCAGGTCGATTTTTTTCACGATGGGGTCGCGCAGGTCGCTGGGCAAATCGCTGCGCACGCCTTGCACGGCGCTGCGCACGTCGTCCACAGCCTCCTGCACGGGTTTTTCCAGGCGGAACTCGGCGGTGACCGTGACGGCACCGTCTTGCACCTTGGTGGTGATGTTTTTCAGTCCTTGCAGCGGGGCCACGGCGTTTTCCAGCTTGCGCGCCACCTCGGTTTCCAGCTGCGCGGGTGCG
This sequence comes from uncultured Hydrogenophaga sp., assembly GCA_964342395.1. Lineage (GTDB taxonomy): Bacteria > Pseudomonadota > Gammaproteobacteria > Burkholderiales > Burkholderiaceae_C > UBA2334. Next base: position 29,997 of record CAYFFJ010000026.1, on the reverse strand, counting down.
GCCCCGGGCAGGCTGGCCGCGATGGTGACCGTGGGCAAATCCAGGTCGGGAAAGTTTTGCACTTTCATGGCTTTGAAGCTGAGCAGGCCCGCGAAGGTGAGCATCACAAACAGCATCAACGCCGCAATCGGGTTGCGGATGGACCAGGCGGACACGTTCATGGCTTGCCCCCTGCCTGGGCGACTGCAGCCATGGACGCGGCGCCGGCCGCGGCCACCACCTTCACCAGGTCACCGTCATTCAGAAAACCCGCACCCTGGGTGACGATGGCGGGTGGTGCCCCGGCGGGCAGGCCGCCGGTGAGCGCCACACGGTCGCCCACGCGCCGGCCGGCTTGCACCTTCAGGCGCTGCACGCGGGCGGTGCCTTCGGCACTGGCTTTGCCCTCGGCCAGCACAAACACGTAGGTGAAACCGTCGCGGTTGACCACCGCCTGCTGCGGCACGGTGGTGGCGGCGCTGTCGCCCAGCACCAACTGGCCGGTGGCAAACATGCCGGGTTTGATGGTGTCGGGCGTGTTGGCGGGCAAATCCACATACACCAGCGCGGCGCGGGTTTGCGCGTCCACGGTGGGTCCGACAGTGCGCACGCGGCCTCGTGCTTCACCACCGCTGGCGGCCTTCAGGCTGACCACCTGGCCGGGTTTGACACGGGCCAGGTCGGCGGCGGTGACCTCGGCCCGCCACTCCAGGCGGCCCTGGCGCACCAGGCGAAACAGCTCGGTGCCTGCGGGCACCACCGCGCCCACCGTGGCGCTGCGGGCCGACACGGTGCCGCTGTCGGGGGCCAGCACCTGGGTGTGCTTCAGCCGCAACTCTTGCACGGCCAGCAGCGCCTGGGCCGACGCCACGCGGGCAGCGGCGGTGACCGCAGCGGTGGTGTATTGGGCAATTTGCTGCTCACTCATCGCACCGGTGGATTGCAGGCTGCGGGCGCGCTCGGCATTGGCCTGGGCTTCTGCGGCCACGGCTTGCGCCTCGGCCAGCGCGGCGCGGGTTTGCGCCAGCTCGGCGCGCACGCCCTCGGCGTCAAACACGGCCAGCACCTGGCCCGCCTTCACACGGTCGCCCACCTGGGCGCGCACCTCGGTCAGGCGCAGGCCATTGGCTTGCGAGCCCACACTGGCCTCTTGCCACGCGGCCACGCTGCCGTTGGCGGTGAGGGCCTGGCCCCAGGTGGCGCGGGAGGGGGTTTCCACGGTCACGGTCAGGGCGGGTTTGGCCACGGCGGACGCGGCAGGTGCTTGCGCCAGGGTGCCCAGCGGGGCCAGCAGCAACGCGACGGCCAAACCCACGGCGGAGGTGGCGAGCAACAGGGTTTTCGGTTGGGAGAGAGCGGTGTTCATGGTTGTCCCTTGTGAGCAATGGGGGTCTGGGTGGCGGACCAGCCGCCGCTGAATTCGGCATCGGCAGCGGACCAGCCGCCGCCGAGGGCGCGGTACAGGTCCACCCAGGCCAGCACGCGGTCGCGTTGGAGCTGGGCCAGCGCCAGTTCGGTGGCCAGGGCGCTGCGGCGGGTGTCTTCCAGCTCCAGCAGGCTGCCCAGGCCCGCGCGGTGGCGGTCGGTGGCGGCTTGCAGCGCGCGGGCAAAGCCCTCGGCAGCCAAGCGGGCGTCGGGCAGCGCGGCGTCGGTGCTGTGCAGGGCCACCAGGGCTTGCTCCACCTCGCGCACGGCGGTGCGCACGCTGGCGCGGTAAGCCACCACGGTTTCGTCATACACGGCTTGTTGTGCCTTGACCTGGCCCGCGCGGCGGCCCGCGTCGAACAGCGGCGCGCTGAGCTGCAAAGGCCCCACGCTCCAGGTGCTGCCGTCGCCGCCCGCACCCCGGGTGCGCAGGCCCACGATGTTGCCGCTCAGCCCCAGGCGGGGGTAGCGGTCGGCCTCGGCGGTGCCGACATCGGCACTGGCAGCGGCCACGGCGCGCTGGGCAGCAAACACGTCGGGCCGTTGCGCCAGCAGCTGCGCGGGCAAGGCCACGGGCAGGCTGTCGGGTGGCAACACGGGCAAGGGTTGAATTTTTAAGCCTTTTTGGCCTATAGCGCTTGATGGTATTGAATTGTTTGCTACACCCGTAATCAGTGTCTGGGCCAGTTGGGTGCGCAGCATGGCTTCATCTTGCGCGGTCAGCGCCACCAAGGCTTTGAGGGCGCCGTCGCACGCGGCTTGCTGCTGCACCACCGCCGTGCGGCCTTGGGCAGCGCTGGCCTGGGCCAGGAGGGCTTGGGCAGGTGCCTCGAAGCCCGCGCGGGCGCGCTCGTCGGTCAGGCGGCCAATGGTGGTGCGGGCCTGGGCATCGGCCTGGGTCAGCGCCAGGGTCTGCTGGCAGGCACGCCAGCCGGTGTATTGGCGGGCCACCTCAGCGGCCACGGCCACGCGGGCCTCGTGCCACTGGGCACCGGCAGCCTGCAGGCGCTGGTCGGCGGCGCTGGCGGCGGCACGCTGGCCCCCAAACAGGTCCAGCTCCCACGACGCTTGCAGCCCCAGGCTGGCTTGGGCTGCAGGCGGTGTGTTGACCAGGGCCACGGCGCGGCCCACACCCGCGCTGGCGTTCAGCTGCGGGCTGCTGGCCGCCCCCGCCAGCACCACGGCCTGGCGGGCCTGCGCCACGCGGGTGGTGGCAGCGGCCACCGTGGGGCTGGCCTGCTGGGCGCCCTCCAGCAGCGACAGCAGCAGCGGGTCGTCCCAGCGCTGCCACCAGGCTTTGAGTTGGGCGGCCGAACCGCCTGGGGCTGGGGCACTGGGGGCTTGCCACGCGGTGGGTGCAGGCGCAGCCACTTCGGGCGGGGGCACTGAGACCGCACACGCGGCCAGCGCCAGCGGCGCACACGCCACCGCCAGCGGTCGAAGAAGGGGAACACGCATGCAGGTCACTCCTGGGGCAAGGGATGGGGGGAAAGGGTTTGGCGGCGCGCTTGTTCCAGCGACACCATGGCCAGCGCGCACTCGACCATGTGGGCGCTCCAGTCGTCGATGGTTTCGGCACTGCGCAACAAGGCGGGCCGCACGGCCTCGATCACGTCGCGCCCGATGCACAGAAACACGCCCTGCCCCAAGATGGAAAACGCCAGCCGGTGCAGCGCGTCGTCTTCCGCAGACAGCGCCAGGTGGCGGCGCAGCAGGTCCACCAGGGCCTGTTGGTGGGGGCGGATGCCGGTGTGGATTTCTTCGGCCCACAGGCCGGTGGGCTCGACCATTTCACGCATGTGCAAGCGGGTGCACAGCTGCACGTCTTCGCCCTGCTTGAGCGGGGCCACAAAACCGTTGAACAGCCCGGTCAGCGCCTCGCGCAGCGACATGGCAGGGTCGGAAAACAGCGAAATATCGTCTTTGGCGCTGCCCATCGGCTCGGTGAACGCCGCGCGGTACAGGCCCTGCTTGTCACCAAAGTAGTAGCTGATGGCCCCCACATTGGTCTGGGCGGCGGTGGCGATTTCGCGGATGGAGGTTTTGGCAAACCCCTGCTCGGCAAACAGGCGCAGCGCGGCCAGCAGCAGCCGCTGGCGCGAAGCTTCGCCGTCGCTGCGCACGGGGGTGTGGGAGAGAGCGGGCATGGAAGACATCGCCGGATGATAACAAAATCAAACGTTTGCTTTACTTATGAGGCAAAAAAAGGGGCACCTGAGTGCCCTTGGGGAGGCCGCCTTGCATCAAAGGCGGGTGGCCTGGGTTTCATAAAACAACGAGGATGCCAAGCTGGGCAATTCAAGGCCGAGTTCTTTTTCCACCTCGTCCATGCCACCGTGCAGCACACTCCGGGCTTTGAAGCCCCTTTTGAGCAGGTCTTGGATGTAGAGCCGGTTCAACAGAAAAGCCAACACCAGGTTGCTGGTGTGCAGGGTCAGCACCGTCAAACCCAGGCTGATCAGAAACCACGCCAGCTCACCCCGAAACAACAGGGGAAAAGGCCCGAAAAACAAAGTCGTCCAGCTGAACCCCACAGGGGCCCTGCGCTGCAACGCACTGCGGGGATTTTCAAAAAAAATGGCATTATGAGACATGCTGCGATGGTAGCCCAGGACTCATGGCCTCGCCACCGCCGCTGGCAGCCCGGACAGCCCTTTGATGGCCGACTCGCCGTACCCCAGCTCGCGCAGCAATTCGGCGCTGTGTTCACCCAGCTTCGGGGGCGACAGGCGCACGCCGGGGCGCTGGCCGTCCAGCGTCAGCGGCAAAAGCACCACTTGGGCATTGCGGCCATCGGGCAACTCAACAGGGGCCAGGCCACCGGTGGCGTTCAGGTGGGGGTCGTCCAGCAGGTCTTGCGGGCGGGTGATGGGCGCAAACGGCAGGGCGTGGGCCTCGAACACGCGGGCCAGCTCGGCGGCGCTGTGGCCTGACAGCCGCTGGCGCAGCTCGGGCAGCAGCCAGTCGCGCTCGCGCACGCGGTCGTTGTTGGTGGCCAGGCGGGCATCGGTGGCCAGGTCGGCAAAGCCGAAGGCGGTGCAGAAGGTTTTCCAGGCCCCGTCGCTCACCACCGCCAGGAAAATCTGCTCGCCGTCTTTCACCTGGAACACGTCGTAAATGGCCCAGGCCGAAATGCGCGCGGGCATGGGTGCAGCGGGCTGGCCGGTGACGGCAAACTGCATCATGTGTTGGGCCACCAGGAACACGTTGTTTTCAAACAAGGCGCTTTGCACCTCCTGGCCCAGCCCGGTTTTTTCGCGCTGGGCCAGCGCGGCCATGGCTCCCATGGCGCCGAACATGCCCCCCATGATGTCGTTCACGCTGGCCCCGGCGCGCAGCGGGTCGCCGGGGCGGCCCGTCATGTAGGCCAGGCCACCCATCATTTGCACCACCTCGTCCAGCGCGGTGCGGTGGTCGTAGGGGCCGGGCAAAAAGCCCTTGTGGCTGACGTAAATCAGGCGCGGGTTCAGGGCTTTCAGGCTGGCGTAATCCAGCCCCAGCTTGGCCATGGTGCCGGGCTTGAAGTTTTCGCACAGCACATCGGCAGTGGCGATCAACCGCAGGGCGGCCTCTTTGCCCTCGGGGGTGAGCACATCGAGCGCCAGGCTTTTTTTGTTGCGGTTGAACATGGGGAAAAAGCCCGCGCCAGAGCCCAACAGGTGGCGGGTGGCGTCGCCTTCGCGCCCGTGGCCAATGGGTTCGACCTTGATGACCTCGGCCCCCAGGTCGGCCAGCACCATGCCGCAGGTGGGGCCCATGACCATGTGGGTGAACTCCACCACGCGGATGCCGGCATAGGGCAAGGAATTGGGGGGCGCTTGTTCAGACATGTGCATTTCCTTTTTGTCTCCAGCCCAGCGGCAGCCCGGCCTCGGGCACCATGCCATAAATGGGTTCGCCGGGCAGCCCGGCTTGCAGCGCGGCGCGGGCTGCCAGCAATTTGTCCAGGTCAACGCCGGTGTGTATGCCCATGGCTTCGAACATGAACACCAGGTCTTCGGTCACCACGTTGCCGCTGGCACCGGGGGCGTGGGGGCAGCCGCCCAGCCCGCCTTGCGAGCCGTCGAACACACGCACGCCCACGTCGTAAGCCGCCAGGCAGTTGGCCAGGCCCAGGCCACGGGTGTTGTGCAGATGGGCCGAACCGGCTTTGTCGCCCAGCTCGGCGCGCAGGCGCTGGAACAGGCGGCGGGTTTGCGCGGGGTTGGCCATGCCGGTGGTGTCGCTCAGGCCCACCTCGTTGGCCCCGGCTTCGGCACAGGCCACGGCCAGGCGGATCACCTCGTCTTCGGGCACCGCGCCTTGCAAGGTGCAGCCAAAGGCGGTGGACAGCCCGGCCTCTATGCCCACGCCGGGAAAGCGCTGGTCGCGCAACGCGGCCACCTGCCGCAGCACGGCCACCATGCCGTCGGGCGTTTTTCGCACATTGGCCAGCGAGTGGGCGTGGCTCACCGACACCGGCAGCGTGAGCTTGTGCACCCCGGCGGCCAGCGCCGCCTCGGCCCCTTTGAGGTTGGGCACCAGCGCCAGCACGGCCAGGCGGGGGTGGGTGAGCGCGTGCTGCACCACCGCCGCCGCGTCGGCCATCTGGGGCATGAGGTGGGCGGGTACGAACGAACACACCTCGATTTCGCGCAGCCCGCTGGCCACCAGCGCGTCGAGCCAACGCAGTTTGTGGGCGGTGGGCATGGTGGCTTTGACGGACTGCAGGCCGTCGCGCGGGCCCACTTCGCTGATGAGAACGTCTGGGGTGGTGGGGGTCATGTGGGTGGCTGGGGGTTACACTTCATGTTCTGTCTTGTAGAACACCATTCTTTCTGAAAGAATTTCAGAAATTATGCCCCGAAAATCCACCTCCCCGTCGCTGGCCGACGACCACGCCGCCCCCGGCGGTGCCGCTGCCGTGGACCGCGCGCTGTCGCTGCTGGCGGCGTTCCGTGCCGAAGACGGGCCGCTGTCACTGGCCGAGCTCGCCGGGCGCACCCAGCTGTACAAAAGCACGGCGCTGCGGCTGCTGGCCTCGCTGGTGCACGCCCGGTTGCTGCACCGCCAGGACGACGGGCGCTACACCCTGGGGGTGGAGGTGGCACGGCTGCACGGGGTGTACCAGCGCCGGTTTTCGCTGGCCGATGTGGTGCTGCCCGTGCTGCACCAACTGGTGGCCGCCACGGGTGAAAGTGCGGCCTACCACGTGCTGCAAGGCACACCCCCACACACCAGCCGCCTGTGCCTGCACCGGGTGGACTCGCCCCACCCGGTGCGCGACCACATCCGCGCGGGCGACATATTGCCCGCCGACCGGGGCGCAGGTGCTCTTGTTTTAATAGCATACACACCAATAGAATCAAGCGATATTTGCACATTTTGCTTAAAAAATGATCCCGTCTCGATGCAAATCAGGGCCGACGGGTACTTCAGCGGCGTGGGCGCGCGCCTGCCCGACGTGGCCGGGGTGTCGGCCCCCGTGTTCGGGGCCGACGGGCGCATTGCCGGAGCCGTCACACTCACCCTGCCCGCCCACCGGCACAACCCGCGCCACGTGGCGCCCGTGGTGGTGGCGGCTCAGGCGCTGACCCGCGCACTGGCACCCTAATTGCTTGCCCCTTTTGGCTTCATTTCCCCCACACCGAGCACCCCCCATGGTTCACCTTCAGTTTTCCATCGCCCTCCAGTACGAGGTTGGGTTTCCCGGTGCTGACTTCATCTTCAACATCCAGGCCGCCCGCACGTGGCAGCAAACCGTCCAAAGCGAGCGGCTGTTCATCAGCCAGCCCGTGACCACCCTGGCCCACACCGACCTGGCCACCCAAGCCCGCAGCCTGCGCCTGAGCGCCCAGCCCGGCACACTGTCGGTTCGCTACGAGGCCACTGTGGACATCGCCCACCATGTGGCCCAACCCGCCGACGTGCCCGAAGTGCCCGTGGCCCACCTGCCGCCCGAGGTGCTGCCCTACCTCTACCCCAGCCGCTACTGCCAGTCAGACCGGCTGGGCAACCTGGCCATGGCGCAGTTTGGCGCGCTGCCGCACGGCTACACCCGGGTGCAGGCCATCCAGCAGTGGGTGCAGTCGCAGGTCACGTTCAAGTCCAACACCAGCAACTCCATGACCTCGGCGCTTGACACGCTGACCGACCGCGTGGGCGTGTGCCGCGACTTTGCCCACCTGATGATTGCGGTGTGCCGGGCGCTGAACATCCCGGCGCGCTTCACCACCGGCATTGACTACGGGGCCGACCCCACCCTGGGCCCCACCGATTTCCACGCCTACGTGGAGGTGTACGTGGGCCACCGCTGGTACCTGTTTGACCCCTCGGGCACGGCCATTCCCATGGGTTTCATCCGCATCGGCACCGGGCGCGATGCGGCCGATGGCTCGTTTGCCACCATTTTTGGGGCCGTGGCCTCGCTGCCGCCGGTCATTGCCATTGCGGCCCTCACGGCCCCCGGACAACCGTGGCAAATGCCGGTGCACCGGGCAGAGGCGTTGTCCACCGGCTGAACCCGCATCAGGCTGAACGGCGCCCAGGCCCCCCCCGGATTCAACCGCCCGCGCGTTTGGCGCGGTGGCCCAGGCGGGTGAGCTCTTGCACCACGCGCTCGGCGTGGTCGCCCTGCACCTCGATCACGCCGTCTTTCACCGTGCCACCGCTGCCGCAAGCGGCCTTCAGTTGTTTGCCCAGGGCGGCGAGTGCGGTGGCATCGAGCGCCAGCCCCTTGACCAGCGTGACCGCCTTGCCCCCGCGGCCCTTGGTTTCGCGCCACACACGGGCCACGCCGTCGCCTGCGGGCACAGGGACAGCGGCTTTGCACTCGCAAGCGGCCACGGGCTGTCGGCAGCCGGGGCACATGCGGCCACTGTCGGTGGAATACACCAGCCCGGTCGGTGCCGCTGTTTTGGCGAATGCACTTTGGAAAGCATTTTTCATGGTCAAAATGGCATATACCGCTTTATGGTATTGGTTTTTCAGCTATTCTTTTTGACAGACTTGCGGCGGGCAGGGGTGGCCAGGGGGCTGGCCCGCTCCAGCCACAGCAAGGTGTCCACGTGCGACAAAAAGCGGCGCAGGTAGTGGGGTGAGGCGGCTTGCATCAGCGCCAGCGAGCGCAGCACCAGCATGTGGGAGTTGAGCGGCCCGGCGTTGTCGGGCGCACGGGCGGCCGCGCGGGCCACCTGGGTTTCGGCGGCCATGTGGGCGCAGGTTTCGCGAAAGCGCAGCAGGCTGGGGCTGTCGCCGGGGTGGCCGCTGTCAGGCAGCAGCCCACTGCCCACGGGGGGGCTGGCCTGGTGTTGGGCCTGCCGGGCGGCGTGCAGGTGGTGGGTGAGCACGGCCAGCGGGCCGGGCTGGGGGATTGTTGCGGGCACGGGCTGGGGGTCTGAGCACAGCGCGCCCTCGGCCTGGAGGGCACCCAGCCAAACGCTCAGTGAAGTGTTCAGCCTGGGAGCCAACACGGCTTGCACGTCAGCCGACGCGGCCTGGGTGCGGCGGGCCAGGGCGTTCAGGTGGTGCCAGCGCAGGGGGTCGCGCTGCACCGCCCCGGCCTCGCGCAAGGCGGCGAGCGGCTGCGCCCAGGGGCCGCAGCTGACGTTGCCGGTGTCACCCATGCCGCTCACACATGCCATTCATTCACGGGCGGCGCTCGGCGGGCGCGGCCGCTGGCGCCGGGCTGGTGCGGGGCACGGGGGCCATTTCCACGCGGCGGTTCAGGGCGCGGCCTTTTTCGTCGGCGTTGGAGGCGGCGGGTTGCTCGGCCCCAAACGCAGCGGCAAACACGATGGGCGCGGGCATGCCCTCGTCAATCAGCGCCCGCGTCACGGTCAGGGCGCGCTGGGCCGACAGCTCCAGGTTGTCGGCAAAACGGGCGTTGTGGCCCTGGATGGGCTTGTCGTCGGTGAAGCCGCTGACCATCAGCATTTCCTGCCGCTCGCCCAGGTACACGCGCAGCGGCGGCACCAGGCTTTTGAGCAGCTGCCGCCCGTCGGGGTGGAGCTGGTCGGAGTTGAGCGGGAACAACACGCTGCCGCTGATGCCGATGCGCCCGTTGGCCAGCGTGACACGCCCGGTTTCCAGCGGAATGGCCAGGGCTTTTTCCAGGGCCATGCGGCGCTGCTCTTCCACGCGGCGCTTTTGCACCTCGGCTTCGAGGTTGGCCATCAAGTCCATTTGCACCACCAGCACGCCCACCAGCACCAGCACAAAAGCGCCCAGCAGCCCGGCCATGAGGTCGCCAAACACGGCCCACACGGTGGACGTGTCAGACGCGTGGGCGTCCACGCCGCCGTCGTGTTCGCTCAGGTCGGTCATGCCGCGCGGGCCTCGGTGTGCAGGCGGCGCAGGTCTTCCACGATGCCTTGCTGCGCCGCGATGCTGAGGTCGATCACCTCGCGCGCCTGGGCCACGTAGTAGGCCAGTTGCTCGTCGCTGCGGGCCATGGTTTGTTGCAGCGTGGCCTCCAGGCGGGCCAGGCCGTCGGTGAGTTTGCCGTGGGTGGCGCTGAACAAGCCCATGCCGTGGCCAAAGGCCTCGCCCACGCTGGCCAGCTCCACCGCGCTGGCGCTGGTGTGGGTGGCGGCTTGCCCCATGCCTTGCAGCAGGGCGTTGAGTTGCCCCACCAACTCGGTGCGTTCGGCCAGGGCGTGGTTGTCGCGCTCGGCCAGCCGGGCCATTTCCTGGCGCAGCTGGACGATCACCCCCGCAGCGGCCTGGGGCACTTCAGACGCCGTGGCCACCATGCGCGCCATGGGGGCTTCCAGCGCTGCCCCCAGGGTGGCCAAGTGCTGGGCGAGCGCGGTTTGCAACTCGGCCAGGCGGGCCACGGCGGCTTGGCCGCGCTCGGCTTCGTCCTGGCGCAGGGCGGCCAGCTCGGTGCGCCACAGGGTGGTGAGCTGGGCCAGGCGCTCGGTGTGGTGGTGCTCGTGGCGGGTGTCTGCCTCGGCCCTGGCGGCTTCGGTCCGGGCCCAATCGGCATGGCGTTGGACCTCTGCAGCCGCCAGGTCGGCCTGGGCGCGGGCCTGGGCGTCTTGCACGGTGGCCAGCAGCGCGGTGCTGCGCTGCTCAAAGGTGTGGGTGAAGGTAGCCAGGGTCTGGGCCAAGCCGTCCACCAGCGCGCGTTGGGTGTGGGCCTGGCCTTGTTGCGCCTGTTCCCAGGCGCTGGAGACGGCCTGCGCCGTGGCCCCGAACTGCGTGGCCACCCCGGCCAACTGCTGCTGGGTGGCATCCATCTGGCGCTGGTGGGCCTGTGCCGACGCCTGCACCATCTCGGCCATGGCGGCCTGCACCGTGCGCTGCAAGGCATCGCCCGCCGACTGGGCCGCGTCGCGGTGGAACTGGGCCTGCTGGTCCAGCAGCTGCACGTTCAATTGCTGGCTGCGGCGCTCCAGCCCATCCACCAGGGTTTGCAAGCTGTCCACCACGCGGGGCATGGCCAGCGACTGCGCTTGCAGGGCCTTGAAGGTTTCCTGGCGCTGGTGCACCAACGAAAACGGGCGGAACACGGTGGCCACACAGGCGTCCAGCGCACGGCCCACATCGGCCCGCTCGCGCCGGGCCACAGCCGACATCAGCCCCAGCATGGCCGACGCGGCCACACCCGCCACCGAGGTGCCAAACGCCAGCCCCAGCCCCTTGATGGGCGCGGCCAGCGCCGCACGGATGGCCTGCAAATCGGCCGAACCTTCCAGCGCAAACACAGCGCCTTTGAACGTGACCACCATGCCCAAAAAAGTGCCCAGCATGCCCAACATGACCAGCAGCCCCACCAGGTAGGGCGTGAGCCCGGGGCCGGGCAAACCGGTGCGTTCGCCCTCGATGCGCTGGCGCACGGTGTGCTGCAATGTGGGGGGCACGCCGGCCAGCCAGGTGTTCAGGGAGTCGGGGACCTCCATGGGCTGGGGCACCTGCCCCAAAGTGGCGTCCAAACCCCGGGTGGCGGCGCGAAACCGGGCCAGCTCCCACGCGCCCAGCCCGAACACCCCGGCCATGACCCCCGTCATGAGCAAAGCCATGGCACTGGTGCCGACAAAACCCGCACCCACCCACAACAGGGCCAACAGGCCCAGGGCAAACGCGGCGGAGAATAAATAACGGTTCATGCGTGTGGTTCGTGTCGGTTGTCTTGCTGGGCAAACGCTTCCACCAGTCCCACCACGGGCAACAGGCGGACGTTCAGCTCGGCCAGCAAGACGGTTTGTTGCTCAGGAGCGTAGCGCGCCAGTTCCCCCGTGCCGCGCAGGTGCTCAAAGCGCTTTTCCAGCCAAGCGGGCACGGTGGACAGCAGCTTGGCTTCTCGGGCAGCCAGCATGTGCTCCCACGCCGCGTCCAGCTCGGCCAGTTGCCGCAGCGGGGCCGCTGCGTGCAACAGCACCTGGCGCACCTGGGCCCGCAAGGTGGCAATTTTCAGGCCCATGTGGCGTTGCAGCGCCTGGCAGTGCTGGCGGTGGGTGGCGAAGCTGTCATCGGGCAGGCGCACCGGCTCTGACACTGCGGCCACCAGCGCTGCCCGCACCCGCTGGAAGTGCGCCTCCAGCGCCGCAGGGCTGTGGGGCGACGCGCCCAGAGGGCTTTGGCCCGCCACCGTTTTCAGCGACTGGTGGGTGCCGTGCAGGGTGACGGCATCGAACGCGCCCAGCCACTGGCTGAGTTTTTCGGCAAAGTCCTGGCGCGACACGTCCACCGGCACCGAAGCAGCATCGGCCAACAGGCGAACCAGGGGGGACGGGGCGGAAAAGGCGCGGGCCTGCACGGTGAACGGAATGACGCAGTGGGTGAATGGAGCGGGGGCGCCGATGGTAGGGCAAGCGCACGTTGGACTAAACTGCCCTTCACTTATGAGCCTTCTCCGGAGCCCGCATTGCGCCTGACGGTCTACACCGACTACACCCTCCGAGTCATGATGTACTTGACTGTGAAGCACAAGACCGGAGAACTGGCAACCATCGACCAAATCGTCGATGCCTACAAAATTTCCCGTGCCCACGTCGCGAAAATCGTCTACGACCTGGCCTTGGCCAAGATGGTGGTGACCGTCAGAGGTCGAACAGGCGGCATCCACCTGGCTCGCCCTCCTGAGGAAATTTCCATTGGCGACCTTGTTCGCCTGGGGGAAAAAGACTTCGCGGTGGTCGCCTGCCACGATCAGACGGCCGAGGTTGACTGCGCAATTTTTCCGGCATGCAACCTCAAACGCGGCTTTCGCAGGGCCGTGGATGCATTCATGGCGGAGCTTGACCGAATGACCCTGGCTGACGCCATCACCTCGCACAGTGTGGCTGCGGGTGCACTGGGCATTCATGGCACCAGCGTCATCCCCATGCCGGCCTCTCGCCGCCCCTCTGCGGACACGCGGCAACCCCCGCCCGCCCCCGCCAAAAAGAGCACCCCCACAAAACCCCGGAAAGCCTGAAAAACAATCGGGTGTGCATGGACAACCGCATGCAAGCCACATTTTTCGCCTTGAAACATATACACTGCATACATCTTTAAACACCAAAATGCCACCAACACCCCATGCAAAACATCGCTCTTGCCCTCACGTCCATCGCCCTGGCTGGGCTTCTGGCCTGCTTCTGCTGGGTCTTGGGCCGCACCCGGTCAGCGGTTCCCATGGACCAAATTGCCCCCAAGGCGTACCGGATTCGAGCCAGACTCTTCTGGCTCGCCATGCTGGCAGGCACCGTGATTGCGGTGGCAACGCTTGCACCCTGGCCTCATGACGCCCAAGCCAGCGAAGTCAATCGACACATTGACGTCAAAGCCCGGCAGTGGTCCTGGGAACTATCGGACACCGAAGTGAAGGTCGGTGAAGTCATTGAGTTTCGAGTGACCGCCGAGGACGTCAATCACGGCTTTGGCCTGTACGACGCTGACAAGAAGCTTCTGGCCCAAATACAAGCCATGCCCGGCTTCACCAACAAGGTGCGCTATCGCTTTGAGCGCCCCGGCAAGTACGAAATCCTCTGCCTGGAGTACTGCGGCGTTGCCCACCATGGCATGACTGCCGTGATTGCCGTCGCCGCCACGGACAACTGACCCACCGATTCGAAGAAGGCCACATGAACACCACCTCAACACCACTTCGCCCAAGCGAGTCCTTGGGCATCAAACTCTATTTCGGCACATCGTTTGCGGTCCTCTTGCTCATGATGCTGGCAGGACTGGCCATGCGAGCCACACAAGCCGGATGGATGGCGCTCTCTCCCGACATCTTCTACCAGGTCATGACAGTGCATGGCGCGGGCATGGTGGGCATCTCAGGCCTGTTCGGCGCGGGTGTCATGTGGTTCTTTCTGCGCCGCTACGTTGACCTGAACGTACAGATTCTTTACGTCAACTACGCGCTGTTCATGCTCGGCGTCGCCCTGATTCTGGCCTCCATCTTCATCGGTGGCTACGCCGGCGGCTGGACCTTCCTTTGGCCACTGCCTGCCAAGTCCATGGGGCTTTGGAGTGTTCACGCAGCCGCTGGTTTCATTGGCGGTTTGACCCTGATTGGCGTGGGTTTCCTGGCCTTTTACTTCGATGCAGCGGTCGCCATCTCCAGAAGGTACGGCAGCCTTATCAAGGGGCTTGGCCTGGATCAACTGTTCAGCGGACACATTGACACCCAGCACCCGCCCACGGTGGTGGCCAGTTCCATGGTCATCATCGTCAACACCCTGGGCACCTTGGCCGGGGCGGTCATCCTCATCGTCACCCTTGTCAACCTGTACTACCCGGAGCTGACCATCAATCCGCTGGTGGCCAAGAACCTGATTTACTTCTTTGGCCACGTCTTCATCAATGCCTCGATCTACATGGCCGTCATGGCCGTCTACGAGCTCTTGCCCCTGTACGCCAAGCGTCCATGGAAAAACTCACGCCCCTTTCTGGCCGCATGGGCCTGCGTGACCCTCTTCGTCATGGCCGTGTACCCCCACCATTTGCTCATCGATGGCGTGATGCCCAACTGGATGCTGGCCATGGGACAAATCGTCTCCTACCTCAGTGGCGTTCCCGTCCTGTTGGTCACCGCTTATGGTGCCTTGCTCCTGGTGTACCGCTCGGACATCCAGTGGGAGGCCCCGGCTCGCTGGTTGATGTTGTCCATGTTCGGTTGGTCCGCCGGCGTTATTCCGGCGATCATTGACGGCACCCTCCGCGTCAACCAGGTGATGCACAACACGATGTGGGTGCCGGGACACTTCCACTTCTACCTGCTCGTTGGCCTGCTGCCCATGGTCATCGGCTTCAGCTTGCACGTTCTGCGCGGGCGAGTGCCCCTCAATGAGCGCCTTGAAAAATCCATTTTCTGGACTTACACGCTCTCCACCATCACCTTCTGCATTGCCTTTCTGCTGGGTGGCTGGGCCAGTGTGCCGCGTCGCTGGGCGCAACACATGGAATCATGGACGCCCTACAACATGCTGGGCACGGTTGCGGGCGCTGTGATTGTTCTTGCCACGCTGCTCATCACTGCCAAGGTTGTGTGGCGCCTGCTCTCTGCTGATCGGCCGGCCGTTCATGCCCATGAAGCGTAACGCGCTGGCTGCCGGGGCCGCGGCCCTGGCCAGCATTTGCACAGGGATGGGTGCCACGTGGGCCGTCACAGCGGGCTTCAACAGCTTCACCACTGACTCATGGAGGCGCTCCGAAGTTCGGGCCAGTCCACGCCCCATCCCTGATGTGAAGATGCAAAACCACCAAGGTCAAGAGACATCTTTTGGGCAGCTCTGCAGCAAGGTCCTGGTGGTGGACTTCATCTACACCCGATGCAACGCCGTCTGCCGTTCTCAGGGCGCGATGGCCGCTCAACTGGCCAGGCGACTGAGTGAGCACGCAAAGGATGTGCAGGTGCTGTCGATTTCCTTTGACCCCCAGAACGACACACCCGCTTCACTCAGCAAATTCAAGCGTGCAATGGAAACCGCCCCAACCGCCTGGCAGCTCACACGCCCGACCCACAACGATGGCAAACAAGCGCTGCTGCAAACTTTCGGCGTGGTGGTGATACCCGACGGCTACGGGGGCTACGACCACAACTCAGCATTGCATGTCGTGAGCCAATGCAAGCTGGTCCAGATCCTGGACACAGAGGACATCGAAGGGGCCGTGAAAACGGTCCGCACCCTCGTGGCCGAGCAAAAAGGCTGATATGCCTCACCCCAGAATCATCAGGCTGCCCGTGCTTGCGGTGCTGTGGCTCACGGTTGTGCTGCCCCCCATGAGGGGGTGGTTTGAGAGCACGATGTCTGCACACATGTTGCTGCACATTCCCGCCCTTGTCTTGATTGGCTGGGGCGCGGGGGCGCGTCTGGACAAGTGCTGCCCGCGAATGACAGCGGCGCTTCGCCCGTTTCGTTGGGCGCTGCTGTTTGGCGCAATTTCCACGCTTGGCATCTGGATGATTCCGAGGCTGCTTGACCTGGCAGCCGAGAGCTTCTTCGTTGACCTCGTCAAAGCTGTGACGCTGACACTGACGGGTGGACTTTCGCTGAATTTGGGATGGCGAAACACAGGCCCAGTCGCAAGGGGACTGATTCACATCGAGGCAATGGCCAGCCTGATTCGACTCGGGTGGATCTATGCAGAAAGCCCCGCCAGGCTGTGCACCCGCTATGGCCTGAATGACCAATATTGGCTGGGAAACGCGCTGCTCGTCGCAGGTGGGCTCTACGCAGCCACCATGGCCTGGCGGGCATTGAGCGGCACGTCATCCACATCGAGCTTTGCGCCCAGGTAGAAGATGTACACAAACACCATCGATTACTTCATACAGTCGGCTGAGCGTCGGGTGACCCAGCTGCACCAGAACCCCTTGGGATTTCTCGCTGGCTCCATCGCGGGCGGCGCCTACATAGGTCTTGGAATCCTGCTGATTCTCAACGTCGGCGCCCACCTCCCGGCCGAGTACCAGAAACTGGGCATGGGCCTTACGTTCGCCATCGCCCTGATTCTGGTCACGATTGCGGGCGCCGAACTCTTCACCGGGTACGCCATGTACATGACCTTCGGCCGCCTGGCAGGACGCGTGTCGTGGTTTGATGCCACCGGCTCGATGCTCGCCTGCTGGACAGGGAATTTGCTGGGCGCAGCCTTGGTCGCAGGTCTTTTCGCTCTTGGAGGTGCAAACGGGCTCCTGGACGACCCCCAGTCAATGCTGTTCAAAATTGCGGATGCAAAAATGCAGGCCGGCCCGGTTGCCCTCGTGGCCAAGGCGGTGCTGTGCAACTGGCTGGTGTGCCTGGCACTGTGGATGGCCTCGCGCGTGGACAGCGATGTTGCCAGGTGCGTGGTGATTTTCTGGTGCCTGCTGGCCTTTATCACCAGCGGGTTTGAGCACAGCGTTGCCAACATGACCGTTCTGTCGTTGGCTGTCATCGGTCGTTCGGGCGACTTGCCCACCCTCTTTTCAGCCTTCTACAACCTGCTCTTCGTCACCCTCGGGAACCTCATCGGCGGCGCGCTTCTTGTTGCGGTGAGCTACTGGGTGGCAGACCGCGGCGTCCGCAGTGAAAAGCCCGCGACATCCAAATCTGTGAGCATTCCGTTGAGCTCGCCATGAGGTTTGGAATCAAAAGACGGGCGTTGACGTCCCCTGGCTCGGTCGGATCAATTTCACGGCAAATCAGGGGCCATGCCGCCAGCAGACAAGAGTAGTGCGAACAGCCGTTCAAGACATGCATGGCTTCGGCTTCGAGTGCGGTTTTCAAGTAGTTCGCCATAGGCAAAGGCGTCCAGTTGTCGTGCGATCCGTGCCAGATCTTGATGGGGACGGTCATCGGCAAGAGCGTTGCGCTCCATGGTTGGACGTACTCAAGCACATCGCGTATGTACCCCTGTCTGTGTCGTGTCAGACAAGACTTGAGCATGCTCTGCATGGATTTTCGGAACGCATGAGTCCCGATGAGTTCGATGTCGCCGCCCCTGGCGCTGCCGAACAGTATTCGGCAAAGAACCGAAGGTGCGATGCTCGCGAAAACGCCTTGCACCCGTGCAGCCAGCCGGAAGGCCAATGGCGCCGACTGGGCCAGTTTGAAGACATCGCGACCCGCCATATTCGCTAGGAAATTCCCCGCCTCCAGTGGGGATGCCGCGGAGATCAGATGCAGAGAGCGCACTTGGCGCCCCAGAAGGCGGGCCACTTGTATCGCCACGAACGCCCCAATCGAGAAGCCGATCACATCGATCGGTTCGTCGTCTGTGTGCTTTCGGATCTCGGCGGCCAGACGATGGAAGTAATCATGCCCTCGAAGCGAGATGTCCAGTGCACCGCGTTCGAGGCAAAGCACGTCCAGGTTGCTCTGCTCGGCGTCTGCTTTTAGCCACTCTATCTCCGAGCAGTCTCCCGGCGTTCCGTGGAAATAGACGACAACAGGACCGCCTACCGAACCCACTTGGTACGTTGGTAGTTGAGCAATTGGACTCATCGGGTCCGACCAACCTGTGCGGTATGTGTGCATGCAGAATCTTTCTGCACATATAAGTTGCCCTCTCGTCTGGGTGCCTCGTCCCGCTGTGTCGCTCGAAGCACCAGCCAACAGGCCCAGGCCCCTGACAGCGCTCCGACACCAACAAGTACCCGGCCTGACAGCAACTGGTCATCCACAAGGTAGTTCACACACAGGCGCCGCTCGTAGGTCTGATAGAGCATTCCAACTGAGATGAACATCCAAGCAAGATTCCCCAGAAGGAAGCACTTGAGCTCTGCGGCCATCCTTCTCCAACTGTCTCGCGCCAGAGCTCCTGCAGCTATCCAGCTGACCATCTTCGCCAGTGCAACTCCACCGGACATCAGTGCCATGTCCAGCGCGATGGGAATCATCCAAACTGCCGCGACGGCTGAAACCACAGTCAGTCCGAGCAACCCTTGTGAGTTCATCGAAGCAAGCCACTTCGGCTCCCGACGATCCAGTGCAAGCCAGCCAATTGCAAAGAGGACAGGAAGCTGCACAAACATGTGCAGAACCATCCGGGTTTCAACCGGTTCCTTGAAGCGAAGCAGCAGGGCCGTCAGAAGCACAAGACACATCTGTTGAGCCCAGGGCTGGTGGTGACCGGACGCACCCTTCATAAGGAAGCTTTCACCATCCGGCTGGCATCTTCTACAGCCTGCTGCCACTGGTCATATTCGTAGAGGCCCAAAAGGTTCCCGCTGGCATCAAGCATGTGAATGGCGCCATTGTGGACATACCCACCGAACCCGTCATCCACGGCGACTACCTGGAGGTCACGCAGCACCGTCTTGAGCTCTCTTGCGGAAATCGGCACCCCAACAACCCACGTCTTGCCATCGGCCTGATGCCTTTTGGCATAGTTTGCCAATTGCTCAGGCTCGTCCCTTCGCAGGTCTATCGAAACAGACAACAACCTGACACTGCTGTCCAAGCCAGTGTCCTTTAGGCGCTGTTGCATCTGATGGAACTCGCTGCCCAGCACCTGGCAAAGCGTGGGGCAAGAGGTGTAGATGAAATCGACCAGGTACACCTCGGCAGCGTCACCCGGCTGGGCTCTTGCTGAGAAGGCCTGGCGTTCCGGGGTCAGCAGCACTGGCAGCCTTGCGAAGATTTCACCGGCGTTCATGGCGAGCACTCGCCGGTCTTCAAACGTCCACGCTTCAAATCCCCGTGTCAGGTGCCACGCAAAGACGGCGGCCAGCACCACAAAGATGGCGCTGGCCACCAGCGTGCGCGCCAGGCACGAGGGCGTGACAGCTGCAACGCCCTGGGTGTCCACGCCTGCCATCAGGGCAAGCCCTTCAACGCCTTCTCGCCTTCAAAGGCCGTGGTGCGTGTCTTCAACGAAGCCCGCACAGCAGTGACTGTGCTGGCTTGAACAGCGGCACCGCTGTTTCCCCATGACGAGCGAATATGGCTGAGCACGGCAGCCAGCTGGGCATCGTCAAGTTGGCCGCCAAAAGCCGGCATGGCTCCGTTGTAGCTCTGCCCCTTGACCTTGAGGTCACCGTTGACACCATGCAGCACGATGGCAATGGCTGTCGACTCCTGGCCAAGCACCCATTCCGAAGCTGCAAGCGGAGGAAAAACGCCAGGCAGGCCCTGCCCGGTGGCTTGGTGGCACGCGGCGCACAAAGAGGCATAAGTGGCCGCGCCGTCAACGCTTTGCCCACCACCAGCAACTTTCTCCACCAGGTCTTCCTCGGTGCGCCCGTCCCCCCATGAAGACGGCGTGTTGGCGTTTGAAGTGGCGATGTAGGCAATGCCGAAGGCAACCATCAGCGACACCAGCAGCAAGACAAACCAAGGAACAGCGTTGCTGCCCTCAGTCGGATCGGGATTTTCTCGCTTCTGCTGAGCGAGCACTTTGGGCGATTTCATCTGTTCTCCACTCCATTGATACCCGTTGTCGCTGCACTTGGGGGCTGCGAGGCCTTCGTGCCTGGCTGGGCGGACAGCGCCGGGTAAGTGCGGTCAAGCGCTTTGAGGTATGCGACCAAGTCCATCGCACCCTGCCTGGGGACCACAACGCCAGAGGCCGGCCGCCATTCCTCGGGCAAGAAGACCTGCACGTCCGTTGCGGTTGCCTCGGGCTTGACCTCGAAGAGAAAGGGATACGAGGGCATGATGCTTCCTGGCACATACGCCCTGGGCTGATACAAGTGCCCCAGCTGCCACTGTTCGCTGGGCTGACGAGCGCCAATATTCAACAGGTCCGGACCGGTTCGCATGGTCCCGAGCAGGTGGGGGGTGTCATAGGCATAGTCTCCCGCCACCGACGCACGCCCCCACCCCCTCTTGAAGTCCGGCGCAAAGTTCTTTGCCCGAGGCTGCTGGCTGTGGCAATAGACACATCCATTCTGGATGTAGACCTCTCGCCCACGCAGCTCAGTCTGCGTATAGGGCCGCAAACCAGGCGCTGGCGTGGTCGGTTCTGAAAGGACATACGGAAGAACGACCAGCGCGCTGGTGGCCAGCCCGAGCATCACCATTCCGCCCGCAAACAGGCGCGTTTCACTGTGCATGGTTTTTTCCTTGAACGGTGCGCAACAAGGTCGGGGCACCTGAAGTCTGCTTGCGGGACAACAACAGCCACACGAAGTGCCCGACAAACACCAGGTGGCCCATGACCATCAGTGCCCCGCCTATCGAACGGCCTTTCAGGTAGGGAAGGGTCACCCGCACCGAATCCATGAACGGCCGGGCGCTGTCCAGCATTGCGCTTCCTTGAAGCCAACCGCCCACCGTCAGGGTGACGAAGTAAATCGCAATACCAATCGCCGCGCACCAAAAGTGCACCGAAATCAGGCCTGCCGAAGGCCACTCACGGCCTGTGACGCGGGGCACGATGAAGTAGATGCCACCGAAAAACACCATTGACACAAAACCGTACAGCCCCAGGTGCGCGTGGCCCACCGTGTAGTGCGTGAAATGCGCAACAACGTTGACGCTGCGCAAAGCCTCAAAAGACCCCTGGATGGAGCTGGCGGTGTACATCAGTCCACCAAAGCCAATGAACCGCAGGGTGGGAGACCAGCGCAGCGCGGCCAGTCGGCCACGCAGAGTCTGGTACTGGTTCACGGTGAAGGCCACCACCGGAACCACCATCATCATGCTCTGGACGATCGACAACGTGATCAGCCACTCGGGCACCGGCCCACCAATGAGGTGGTGGCCACCGACTTGCCCGTAGAAAAATGCCAGCCCCCAGAAGCCGAGCAAAGACAGGTTGTACGACTGAATGGGACGGCCAATCACTTTGGGCAGGAAGTAGTAGACCGAGGCCAACGCAAGCGGTGTGTAAAAAAGTCCCAGCACGTTGTGGCCGAACCACCAGTTCATGGTGGCCTGCTCAACGCCATGGTGCAGCCCTGGCATGTTCGCGATGAGAAAGAGCACGGGGAACCAAAAAAGCGCACAAGCCATGTACCAGACCGACACGTACAAATGATCAACCCTTCGGCGAAGAAGTGTCTGAACAAGAGGAAGGCCCACCAGGGCACCACCCACCACAAAAAGGGTGTCTACCTGCCAGGGAATCTCCAGCCACTCCAAGCCGTCGTTGAAGCCCGCGCCAATGCTGAACAACCCGGTTGCAAGTGCAACGTTCCACAGCACACCACCGGTTACCGCAAAACGAGCGCCCACGAGTTGTGTTTTCAGAAGCCTGGGAATGGAGAACAACGCTATCCCCAGGCCAGCCATGGGTGCCCAGCCGTAGGCCACCGCGTTCAAGTGGATGGTGCGGACTCTTCCAAACGTCAGCCACGCAATACCTGCCAGCCAGTCGGGCTCATGAAGCTTCAAAGAAGCCGTCAAACCTGCAGCTGAGGCAACCAGCAGCCAAGCCATAGAGCAGCACAAAAAGAGCAAAACGACCGAGGAACTCGATGCGTCAGACTTGGCCCGCTCAAGAAGTTCGAGCTCTGCAGCCGCATGCAAGGGTTCGGGTTCGGGGTGCCCCTCCAGTTGGTTGCGAAGCCGTTGCTGGTCACCGCCAGAGGCAGCCGGCTCCTCTACCGTGCCGACCTCCCCCGGGGCAAAAATCACTTCTGCAGCCTTGCTGCTTCGCTGGAACAGACCGCTTCCCTGGCTCCATATGAAGACCAATAGCGCAACCATGGATAAAACGAATGCCGATAGGAGAATTGCAATTGTGCTCATGGGTTTCCTATTAATTTTTGGGTACACATGGGCCCACCGCCAGGCATGCCAGCCCACCTCGGCACACCCATTTCAACCATCCTTTCCATCAACCCGAGAGGTCATCAACCACGGGGCATAGCGAAAAAAATAGAGAGAAAAGGCAGCAACCCAGCACCCCCCTGAGATGACCAAACCCGGCTCGTAGGCAGCCCCGCCCAGCAGGCCAGCCCCCACCCGGCTCAACGCAGAGATGGGCAGCAGTGCGAACATAAGAACTTCAACGCCTGATGCACCCAAGATGCGACCCGTATGCCCGCGCGCGGTCCGTGCCATCATTCCCGTGACAACCCCACCCATGACCCCAACCGTCAAAGCGTGAACAGCGGCGGAATACGGCACCACGTCAAGGCATGCGAGTGCCAACAAGACGAACGCCACCGGCATCCATGCGTAGCTCAGGTGCAGAATCCAAACCAGGGGCTTTCTCCAGGTTTTGAGCGAAGACCAAGCCACCAATCTCCCAAAATGGCCAACCGCAGCGAGGACAAGACCCACTGCCGTTGGGACACCGGGAGCCGACAAAACCCACAGCCCAAGCCCAAGCACGGTGAAGCCGAGCACGAACTGTTCGCGCCTGGGATGGGTTGAAATTTCAATGCCTGCGATGGCGTTGCGGGTGAACATCGGTATCACACGCCCAGCCATCACAGAAATGAGAACCATCACAAGCGCAACCGACGCGTGCAGCGCTTTCAGGGGCGAAAAACCCAGCACGCCCATGGCGCTGAGATGGAACAGCAAGTTGATCGCGGCCAGAAGGCACAGGATGCCCGCGATGGGCAGGTTGCGCCAGTTGCGCGCCCGCACCAGCAACTGAACGAAGACGGCGGCCACCAGCGGCAGAAACGCGATGTCCCAGAAAAGGAACCACGTCGCGTTGCCAAAGATGCCCGCCATTCGCCCTGAGATCCAAAGCCCCACCAGAGAGGCCAGCGGCAGTCCGCGTGGCGTCTCAAGCCCTGTCCAGGATTTCCCGGCAGTGAAAAGAAAACCCACCACGACCGCAACAACAAACCCATAGACCATCTCGTGCGCATGCCAAAGAACAGGCGAAATCTCGCTGGCCAATGCAAACCGACCCCAAAAAACAAAGTACCAAAGCACCATCTGCAAGGCCGCAGCCAAGGCGCCAGCCAGATAGAAAGGCCTGAAGGCCAAGCGCAACAGGGGCACCCCCTTTGGGGGGGCATCACGTGCCGACGTTGGGGCTCGCAGAATGGGAATCGATGTGACCATGGGTGTGAGCAATTCGCGATTTATACATATATTTTTTATATATGTTAAACCACGATTGGCCCAAAACCTGGCTTGACCGTGCCACTCAAAGGGGATTGCCCGCAGGGCTGCTCATCCCAACCCGCCTGGCAACGCCTCGGTGCCCAAGCAGGACAAGATCGTCAGCGCCATGCCCTGAGCACGCCGGCCAACTCTGATTGCCGTTTGACGCCCGTCTTGTCGAAAATGCGGCGCAAATAGGTTCGCGCCGATTCGTAGCTGATTTGCCGCGATTCGGCGTACTGCTTGAGGACCACGCCATCACCCACAGCCTGCGCCAACTCTGCTTCGGCCGCCGTCAACCCGTACACCACACGCAGCAGGGTGCTGTGGTCCTTCTTTTGGCAGCCCAGGTCACTGACGAACAGCAAGGCCACCGCCCCGAACGCGCCCGCCAAATCTTTGGGCAAGGGCTGAAGCGTCAGGATCAGCGGTTGCCCGTCGCACCACCGGACAACCACGGACACCGGCGGCCCGGTGACTTGATCGGGCGTCCAAAGCAAACCACCGGCACATTGGCGCAATGCCTGGTCGAGCCCCGCTCGGGCCTCGCTGGTGGCCAGCAGCAGGCGCTCGTCAGACGCCAGGCTGACCCCGTTGCCGGCACGAAACGTGGCGGCGGCCCGTGGATTGGCGAACACCACGCGCCCACCCCGGTCCAGCATCGCCACAGCGTCGGTGACCCGGTTCAGCGCTTCGGTCAGCGTTGCCGTTTCCCTGCGTGCCTGCAACAACCGGGCTTCCACGGCGCAGGCGCGCCGCAGGTGCGGCAGCACTGCCGCGACCCGCTGGCGGCAGTCAGGCAGCAGCGATGGACGGATGGCGCGAGAAAAGTACGCACCAAGAACAACCAGATCCGCGCCATCCCCCCCCACGCTGACACAGGCGGTGATTGCGTCGCGCCAACCGGCCCGATAGAACACGTCGACGAAATAGGCGTGGCGCCCGCGTTCGGCAGTGCTCCAGAGTTCGCTGTCGGCAAACATTTGTCCATCCCGCAACTGGGCCACGGTGGGCGCGCGCGGATGTAGGTTCCGCGTGTCGCTCATGAAACCAGCGGAGTAGCGCAACATGGTGTCGACGTCGATACGGGCGTGCTCCCACCGCTTGTAGACAAGGAACTTCGGCTCCAGGAAGTTCAGGTCGATCGACTCGGAACCCACGAAATCGGCGACGGCGGTCAGCGCCGGTTGCCAGGCGCCTTCGGCAAGCGGCGCTTCATAGATCAGATCCAGAACATTCGGCAACTGGGCCGTTACGCGACCACGCATTCAAAGTCCCCCCTGACCGCACACCAGGGCAGCCTGAAATAAATTGTATTTCGAAGATGAGCACCCCCATGCTTCGGCGCGCTCACGCAAGCAGATCGTCCCTGCCCGCCGCGCGCAGGCAGCGCAACAGGGCATCGATTTCAGAGCGGCGTATCACGACCTCATGCACGACGGGCTTTCCCGCCGCGTTGAATTCAAACGCCACCTGGGTTGTCTTGGCCACTGCAAGGCCGAGGTCCCCAACCAGCCCCAGTTTGGTCGTCAAGCCTTGCAGCGACACGCCGCGCAACTCGGCCCAGCCATAAGAACGAACGCCAGCGAGGGTGCGCGCACGCAGTCCCTGGGCATCCAGCTCCATGCTCCTGTCGGTCGTGAAGGCCAGCCAGCTGAAAACAACGCCTATGCCCAGACCGAGCAGCGGGCCGCCCAGATCCTTCAGCGCATGGAGGCCCGTGAGATCGGCGGATTCCTGGAGCCACTGGTAAGTGCCATAGAAGAAACCCAGCATGCCGGGCATGCCGAAGAGCAGGAAGGCCAGCATCCGGGCGGCGAAGGCGCTGTGGTTGGTGAGTTTCAGGGTGGGCATGGTTGGTATTGGTCAGAAAAAGCGCATCACCGCAGCGACACATCCGAACCGTCGGCAGCGACCATCACGCCAGGGCTGTTCTCGACTTCGATGCGCACGCCCATGTGCGAGGTTGGATGGATGGCCTTTCCGACGGTTTGGCTGAGGAGAGTTGGTTTTCCCGCCGCCCGCGCCCCCGCTCCCAGCCGCTCTGGGCGATCAGGTCGAGGCTGTCGAGGGTGATGGGTGAAATGAACGCCATCTCACGTAGCTATGGATGCCGGACCAAGTCCGGCATGGCATTGGTTCTCAGTCCGCCGCGAACGAATCCGCGATTTCCTGACGGAAGACCGGGTCGCGCTTGTGCTGGCCGGGTTCGAGCGGGCCAGCGTCTCGCAACAGCGACATGGGCGCGAGCGAGCGGCCCCAGTAGAGCTGGCATCGGGGGGAGTCCACCAGGCGCGAGGCATTCGCATAGCTCACCTTGCCCGCAGTATCCTCGGCCACCTTGAGGCTCGCCACCGCTTCTTTCGTGGCTCCGGTGCCCAGCCACACGATACCAGGCAGTTGCTCCCATTCACGGATATCAGCCTGCACCTGCGTGGCATTCGCCATGCCCTGCGCCGCCAGCCCGGCGAACATGCCCAGCAAGCCCAGGCTGCCAGCATCGCGATTGCCAGTCATCATGGCCGTCTGCATTCCAACCTGGCCCACCGTGTTAGCCACGGTGACCACCGTTTGCGCGCCTTCCTTGAAGTTGGCCTTGCCGTCCATCACACCGTCGATCGGGCGGCCGCCGCGCGTGGTCGCCTGAAAGCCGATATCGGCGCCCCTCACGAAGCTGCTGATCGAGCAGCTCGCGCCGCCGACATCCAGGCAGGCCGACTTGGCGATCTGTGTCGGCTGCTTGAAAGGCTGCCACATCAGCACCTCACCGGCCTTGCCACCGCCGTACTTAAAAGGCGCGCGCCCGCTCTCGAACAGCACCAGCAACGGCTGCTCCACCGAGACAGACGTGTAGTTCTTGTCCCCCTTGATGGCCTGCTGCAGGAAGTCCTTGGCCATGTCGACATTGCCGTCGCAATAGCTGGCCCAGCCCGCCATGTAAGGCATCAGGCCGAAGTCGCCGGCGTACTGCTCGGCCTCGGCCACGGTGTCCTGGTAGTCTGCCTGCTTGAACATGGCCCGCGCATTCTGAAAGTCGCCCTTGGCAGCGTACACCAGCCCGCGGTAGAAGAACGCCATCGCGCGCTCATACGGCTCGCCTTTGTAGTCCTTGACCTTCTCCGCGGTCCACAGCGACTTGGCCTTTTGCGCCTCGGCATTGTCGGCGTAGATCAGGTCGATGCGATAGACCGCGCCTTCAAAGGCCTTCTCGGCCACGTCGACCTTGCCCATGGCCAGCGCCGCCATGCCGATGCGTTGCAGGTTCAGCGTGGCATTGCGCTCGCCTTCGATGTAGAGGCGCTCGAACAGCGGGCGCAGCTCGGGTAAATTGGTCTTGACAGCGAACGCCGTGGCGGTGGCCTGCACGTCTGGCGTGACTGGCGTCACCGGCCCCCACGTCTTGCTGGGCTGGGCGGTGGCGGCTTCGGTCGCGGCCTTTTGCGCCGCTGCCTGTTGCGTATCCATGGTCTGCTGCATGATGCTTTGGAACAGACTGCCGAACTGCGCATGCGCCGGAGTGGAGAACGCGACAAGGGTCACGGTGACAGCTGCCACTGTGCGCAACAGGCGGGCAACCGCCTTGAAGGAAGAGTGCTTCATGTGGGATTCCAGTCGGGAAAAGGTTATGGGGTCTTTTAGGGCCTGGGGGAAAACGCTCTTTAGCGGGCCAGCGCGTTGCTCAGGCGGACCAGCGTCTGCTCGGCCGCCGCGCGGGCGACGTCTCCGATCTTCTGGGCCGGGGCTGCGACTTCGCGGAAACCACCGCGCGGGTCGGCCTCGAATTTCGGCGGTGGCTTGGGCATACCGTCCGGTGGGACGCCGTCCATGTAGCCCTCGGCCAGCACCACGCCGTCGACCAGGTGCTTGATCGACACGTACATTGCCCAACCAGTGGGCGAGGCGTTATCACGCGTATTGAGCACTTCCATCAGCAGCATGGCATGCTTGGACAGGGCTTCCGTCTCGATCTGCAGCGAGTCCAGCCCGCCGCCCTTTTGCCTGGCCGCAGTGGTGCGCATGACGACGTTACGGTCCACCACGCGCACTCCCTGCGATGCAAGGGCCTGGATGAAGGCGCTGCGCATTTGCAAATCCACGCGCTCGACCGGTCCGTTGCGCGTGTTCTGCAGGGTGCGAACTTCGCCCGCCGTGATCGTCGTGTGGCCCCGCTGGGTGCCGGTGACCTGCGTCGCCGCGTAACCGGGCATGCGCGCCGCAGTAACCTGGTCGGTGCGCGTCGTGTCTATGCTGATCTGCGACGCCGAGCCCTGGGCCAGCGTGTCGGTGAATTCACGATTCCACAGCAGGGCTATGGTCGGGTGCCCAGCTTTGGCATAAGCAGCGCGGAATGCGGCGCTGTCGAACACCGGCTGCTGAACACCCGGAGCCACCAGCGCGGGCGCGGGCGTCAGCACCTCGGGCATGCCCGTGCGATAGGTGCTCTCGGGAATGACGAGCGCCTGGGCAAAGGCGACGTCCGCCAGCGCGGCCGACGTGAGCAAGAACAGGATATGCTTCATGGCGAAACCCTTTCAGGCCTTCTTGGGCAGGCTAGTACTTTGGGGCTGGTGGATTCGCGGAGGTCTGGCCCGGCGCGAACTGGGACTGGCCGCGGTTGCCGTCATAAATATCGATAAAGACCTTGGTGGTGGCCTGCGACACGGCCGACTCGCCATAGGTCTGCTGGCCGCGCGGTGCCAAAAAGACGGTCTTCCAGGCGCTCGGTGGCTCGCTTTGGCCGCGGTCGCCGGTGAAGCGCGTGCGCACATTGAGCACCACGTCGACGTCTGTGCAGTTGTAGATGGCGGCCTGCACCGCCGCCATACCGGTGCTGGTGCGACTGGTGGAAACTTCCTGCACACCCACGACCTTGGCCAGCTCAGGCGAGAGCACTGACACGGCCACCAGGTTGGGCGCGCCAGCCTGCTGCTCCCAAGTGCGGCAACCGGCATAGGTTGGCGGGGTGAATTGCGTGGTCTGGCAGCCGACCAGAATGGCAGCAGCGACCGCGAGGGTGAACAAGGAAAAAGTACGGATCATCTGAAAGCTCCCTGTGGCTTAGCGATAGATCACGTCGTCGGCCGCAGCGCGGGCAAACTCATAAATGCCCTGCCAGACGATTTCGCCGGATTCGAGGTCAGTCATCTCAAAGGAAATCTGCGTATAGCGCTGCACCAGGCCGGTCTTGTTGTTGCGGCTGTCCAGCGATCCGATCTTGCCCGACAGGCGGTAATCGGCGCCAAGCTGGGCCTTGGTCAGGCCAGTGGTGCCGGTATCGGTGGTGCCGCTGCGCTTGAGCGCGCGCTCCTGCTCGATCATGGCGGACTGCACACGGTTGATGAACTGCATGCGGTTGCGGGCGGCGCGGTTGAGGTTGGCCGACAGGCGCGTGGTGATGAGGCGCTTGTCGATCGCCTGCGAGCTCTCGTTGACGAAATACTGGGCGTCGATGATGACGCGGGCACGCTTGCCGGTGTCGGCAAAAATCGGCTCGGCGAGCATGTCACGCATCATGGCGTCGGTCATGGCAAGGACGTCCTGGCTCTCCACCCCCACGCCGGACACCGGGCCCTTGCGGCTCGGGTCCACTTCCATCGACGAAACGCCAGTGGCGTTTTGTGCCTGGGGCTGGGTCTGGCAGCCCCCCAGGGTACTGATGCATAGCAGCACGGCGGCGGCCTTTGGGTAATGCGTCTTCATTTCTCGTCTCTTTCAATGGCAATATTTACGGGCGCGGAACGCGCTGGTTACCGAGTCAAACCATCTTTTCCGAATGTTGAATAGCGGTTTTCAACAGTGTGATCAAGATCCGACGCTTGCGCAGTCTCCGTTTGGAGACTGCGCAACGCACCTTCAGGTGCTATTGATCCGACCCTATAAAGACTGAACTTTCTTGGGGTCGGAGCAATAAGCGCTTTTCGAGGAGCGCGAACCCAGGCATCCCCGAGCTGCGGCTCGCCATAGCCGCCTGAATCCACTTTTCAGCTCGATGCTTTTGGGGGGGTTACCAGAACCGATGCGCTGGGATCGAGCTGTCTTTGCCATCTCCGCGCAGGCGCATGGCTATCCGGCAACGCCTCGGTACCCAAGCAGGACAAGATCGTCAGCGCAATGCCCTGAGCACGCCGACCAAGTCCTTGGGCAAGGGCTGAAGCGTCAGGATCAGCGGTTGCCCATCGCACCACCGGACAACCACGGACACCGGCGGCCCGTGGATTGGCGAACACCACGCGCCCGCCCCGGTCCAGCATCGCCACAGCGTCGGTGACCCGGTTCAGCGCATCGGTCAGCGTTGCCGTTTCCCTGCGCGCCTGCAACAGCCGGGCTTCCACGGCACAGGCGCGCCGCAGGTGCGGCAGCACTGCCGCGACTCGCTGGCGGTAGTCACCCCCATGCTTCGGCGCGCTCACCCGAGCAGGCAGTCCCTGCGCCACAGTGATCCGGGAACATCTCGGTCATTGGTTATAGGGCTTGGGAATCTGCCCCAACAGGCGCGCCTGCGAAACAGCGGCTTCTCCCCGTGTATTGCAGATCCTTGCGCAGACCTGATGAGCGACTTTGTAGGGGCCAACGTCGTCCTTGATGCACTCAACCACATCGTTTCTGATGGGTTTGCTATGGCACGGCGGATTCAAAAGTGAAGTGCAACACCTGCAAACCCCGTAAGGTCAGCAGATGC
>CAYFFJ010000025.1:0-33081 GCA_964342395.1 uncultured Hydrogenophaga sp. | reverse complement strand
TCGTGCATGGCCTGAATTTCGGTGTCGGTCACGGTGCGTTTGACGGTGGCCACGCCACGGGCCTTGCCGTTGCTGTGGGTCAAGGCATCGACCATGGCGCGGTTGTCGGCACCGTGGCAGGTGGCCTGCACCACCACGTTGCGGGCAAAGCCCAGGTGGTCGCGCAGCGCATACAGCTGCTGCTTCGATGCATCGCAGGGCGTGTATTTGCGCTCAGGGGCATAAGGAAATTCAGCACCGGGGCCGAACACGTGGCAGTGCGCGTCCACCGCGCCAGCGGGCACTTGGAAGCGGGGTTTGGCAGGGCCGCTGAACCAATCCAGCCAGCCAGGGGTTTTTTCAAAAGGACCAGAGGTTTGCATAGCCAAAGCGGTGTGGGGTTGTGAAACGTCACCGATTGTCAGCAGCCCAGACACCCTTGCCTATTGGCATGACACCACTAGCTGGTATGTGTAATTTTTATGGCAACCGGGCAAAACCTGCGGTGCACACCCAGGGGCCTGTCTTCAAAAAAACGCCACAGCGTGCCTGTCAACAGGCCGCTTGCCGGTGTTGACGAAAGTCACCAGCGCATCGGTCACGCGCTGCACGTCGTACCCCGGGCCGCGCAACGACACGGGCACCACGCTGCCCCGCACCACCGACTGCACATAGCCCCGGATGAACACCTGCTCTATCACCCCGGTGCTGCCCAGCTCGTAAAACGCTGCCATGCCCCGGATGTAGTGGGCCTTGTCCATGTCGGCAAACGACATGGGGGCCAGCCCCTGTGCCAGCAGCAAGGCGTTGGCCGCCAGGCGCGACGTGCGTTTGTTGCCGTTGGCAAAAGCTTGCAGGTACGGCATGCGGGTCATCAAATAAAGCGCCGCCTGCACCGGGTGCAGCGTGTGGGCGCGCTCCAGAATGCGCACCAGCGCCTGGGCGACAAACCGCGTGCCTGGGCGAAACGGCGGCAGGTAGGCCGACGAGCCCAGGTTCACCTCTTCGTACTCGCGGGGGCGGCCCCGCTGGTGCTCGGGCAGAAAGTGGTCAGAGTCGGCCACTTCGGGCAAGCCGTGGTCAGACGTGAGCAGGGCGTGCCACGCGCACACGTTCTCCAGGCTCAATGCCCGGTGGCCCCACAGGTGCACGGCAGCTTGCCGGTGGTTCAGGGCCAACACACCATCGGCCACTGGTTTGGTGGGGTGGCGCTGCCCGTAGGCCAGCAAAGCCTCGGTGTCCAGCATGGAGTAGGTGCTGCCCTCCAGCACGGACGAGCCCCACGAAAAGTCCACCACAAAAGCCGCCAGAAAAGCCGCGTCGATGGCGGGCACCAGGGCCTGAACCTGTGCCAACCGTTGTGCCTTGTCCAACGGCAAGCCAGGCTCGGCGCCCAGCAATGCCTCGTCAAACCGGGCCACCGGGCGGGCCTGCCAGGGTTGGCTGAAAAACGCATCCACCTGCTCGCGCGTCCACAACACCGCCCGCACATACCGCGTGGCCTTGCCCGCACCCACCGCCCGAACAACACCCTGCCCTGCCAACACCGCCAAGCGGCGGTTGACGGTGGAGCGACTGGCAGGCGCCAGCGCAGCGGCCAAGGCCAACGGCGTCAACCCTGTGGGGCCAGCCGCTTCCAACAAGGCATTGATTTGGTTCAGCAGCGCATCAGACATTCAGGGGTACCTCGGCAGGCAAGTTGACAAGGTCAAGAGTTCAATATGGCATTGAATTTGAATACAAAATTTGATTCTTGTCAGAATTTTTTGCTTGGCTTGAATGCGAGTCAGCCTGTCGCCAATGATGCTGCTGAACACCCATGTTTTGTCTGCGTTCATGCGGCCACAAGCCGTTGCGCAAGTGATGGCCACCCGGATCACCGCGAACTTTGGACACATCGACGGTGGTAGCGGTGGCAGCTATTTCAGATAGCAGCTAAATCTGCTCCCCTGGCACCTTCTTCACTGCACCGGGCTGGGAGCGAGCATCTTGCCACGGTGGCACCCGGATCGCTGGTTGCTTTTCTGGTGGCTGTTCATCCGCACGCCGCTCGCCGTCATGTTGTGTCCAAGTCAAATCGGCCACCAAGAAGTCCAACCAAGCTGGCACCAGGTCATGGCCGTCGGCTTTGGTCAGCGGCGCGGGTTGCTGGTGATGATCCTGCAAGCAGGCAATGATCCTATGGCGAACGATCCCTGGATCACTGAAGAGGTCGGCGAATGCGTCCAGCACCGGGCCACCTGACTCAACTTTCAAGCTGCCATGCCTCTTGGCCGTGAGCAGATCGGCTAGGACATCTTCAAAGCCCTTACGGGTATGCAGCACCTCGCACGGGGTAGGAAACGCGTCTGTGGTCAGCAGACGCTCGAAGGTTTGGCGACCTTCATCATCCTTAAATTGATTCCCCAACGCGGCTACCAGCGCCCGCGCGTTGTCTTCTTTGCACACCACTTCCACGATGGGCAAATAGGCCACCATGGACATGGGCTCGGGCAGCAATTGTGGGCGAGGCTTGCCGCTGACCACATGAACCGGATCCAGATCCACTACTACCAGGGCTTGGTCCGTCTCAGACAAGGCCCCCTTTCCCGACGGCTGCAGGATGCCGTGTTGCCAGCCGTGGTAAGGAGTGAGCAGGCGCACGATCCCCGGCGGGTCCTTCGATTTCTGCGCCGAGTCAATGCCTATGAAGCAACTGCCACCCACACTCGCCCCCCTGATGACGGCATTGCAGAATACCGTAGCGGTACCCGAGGCCAGCACGCTGGCCTGTCCGGCATGCCAGTAGTCGTTGCTGCGGTTTGTGCAGGCCGGCACCAACAGCACTGACCGCCGCTCGCGGTTGGCCTGAGTGACGGTCAACCACTCGCCCAGCGCTTTGACGTCGGCATCGACAAGTGTCGCAGCCTCGATTGGCGTTGTTCCAAACAGCGGCAACACCTTGGCCAGATCTTGTATCAGGGGTCGACGGTTAGCTGGGCTGGTGAGCAGAAACAGCTCAGAGCAGATCAGCTCCATGCAGTAGCGAAGCTTTTGCGAGCCATGGATGAGGGCCTGCATCAGCACTTTGGTCTGGTCAAAAGTCCTCGCGCCAGTCCAAGTGCCACGCAATTCATCCAGTACTCGCTCCTCTCGGTACAAGGGTGCCAGTACTTCCTTACCGGGGCGAAATAGCTCGTGTGCGGCCACAGCGCGGTATTTCTTGTCCCGCTGAAACTGCATGACCAGCGAACCGCCATGCAGGCCAAAGGCTTCGGCTTCGAACTTGTCGGGCTGCCACAGCAAAGTCAACTTCTCTTTCAAATGCTCCTCTGGGTGGCTATTCGCCCCCTCGAACTGACGGAAGGTACCAGCCAACACAGCCAAGCCTGGGTGGTGAATCAACTCCCCTTTCAACCACTCCACCGTGTCCGGCCGAACCGATACTTCGGGCAGCACCAAGAGCTGCACGTTCAGTTCGCGGCAGGCGCGCAAAGCCTGGCCCAGCAGAACGCGTCGCCGATGCTCAGGCCAGGAGAAGATCTTTCGGTCGTCATGCCAATGGAATTCCGCACCGCGCTTGGCGGCCTTCTGAATGGCCTTGAAGTCGCCATCCAGATCCAGATGCACCTCCAATGCCTTTCGCGCTGCTGGAGCCAAGGGAAGGCCGCCCAGTCCAACTTCGGCAATGGGATGGCTGTAACTGTCATCTACCCGCCACTGGAACAGCGCAACACGCAGGGGACCACGGGCGTTCAGATCCTCATCGTCGACTTTTCTGCCTACGCCGAACCGTTTGCTCCACGAGTTTTGTTGCCACTCCTGCAAGCGCTCAAGCCACACCGCCTCAGCCGCGACAGGCAGCGGCGGTGCAGGAGGCTTGGCAGCTTGTTCGTCCTGTTTATGTTCACGAACTTCGTCCGACGGGGGAATCGAGGGCTGCACCTCGTCCACTTCGCCGACCATGCTCCGCTGAACAAAGGTATCGCTGGACGCGCTATGTGGCGTTGGTGCGGCCTGCGGTACCGTAGGCTGGTGATCTTCTAACCAGAACCACTGACCGAGCTTGTGGTCGAGCGTGTGGACTGCCAGTAGTTCATTGTCAGCAACGCTGCGCGTCTCAGACCACAACTTCAGCTTGCAATTGCCGTCTGTCCGCTGTGGCAATGTGTCGGCGATCAAGCTGGTGAATTGCGGCGTGCTTACTTGCCAGCTTGCGCCGCTGGCATCTGTGAATTCGTCGGTGTGCCTATTGCGGCCAAACCTTTGACCTTCGACTTTCACCACTCGCATGCCCCGCAAGGTGTCAATAGTGCGCATCGCATTGGGCAAAGCGGCCATCACCTGGTTACAGAGATGCAGAGTGACATTCGGCAAGGCATCGAAGGGCCAAATTGCTTCCCATTCCTCTGCACTGTTCTCTCCACCGTCCCCATCGGCTGGCGCAGTTTGCCAATGCGCCAGGACTTCATACACCTGCCTCAGATCCGGTTCGCCAAAGGCCTGCGGCAAGCCGACATCGAGCAAGCCGATTAGAGCCAGCATCCACTGCCACGGACTGGCCTTATTCAGCGCGGACCAATCGCCATCCAGTAGTCGCTTGCGCATAGCGCTGTAGTCGCCCTGTGGGTCCAAGTGCTCCATGTCGGCAATGGCCCAAAGAGGTGGCAGGTTCAGGTGTACGGGCATGCGGGTCTGTGCATAGCCCCATAGCGCGGCCACGCTGCCCCGCAGCCCAATACCGATGGTGGCCAGCGCCAGCGCCATGCGTAAGGGCTTTACAGTGGCCTCGGAGGCGGCAGCGGTGGTGGGGTACAGCGCCCGGTACAGCGTCAGCATCAAGTCCAGCTCCGGGCGAAGAGGCGCGGCCTGGGCATCGAGCGGCTGCAAGGGTAGGTTCTGAAGCACCCACAGGGGTAGCCTGTTCAACGCATCGGGAAACACCCGGTGCAACACATGCCGCATGTCATCGCCGCTGCCTAGTTCAAGACGCAGCGCCATGGCGCGGCTTTCAGCCTCCATCTCCAGCAGGTGTCTTACCTGTGCGTGCAAGCCCTGGTCTGCCGGAAACTCTTCCAGCAGGGCCAGCGCCCGTTTCACCGTGCGTGGCAGGCCGGCCTCAGCACCATCCATCGATTCAATTTGGGCCGAAGACAGGTAACTACCCTGTAGTTTGCGAAGTTGCTGCCGCAGCACATAGGCCTCAAGTTCCCGCTTGGCCTCGGCCTTAACGTCGTTGTCTTCGTCGCCCGGTGTCTGGCGCTCATCAAGCTGCTCGTCGCGCTCGCCAGTCTCTCCGGACATGTCGGCAGCCACGCCCAGCACATCGGCTACCGCCCAGCCCACACGCCACAACTCAGCTCCGGCAAAGGGAACTGTCACCGATTGCACTCGGTCGTCCCGGTCGTGGTACCAGGCATTGACACCCAGTTGGTCGCGATTGACGCGCTCGGCCAGCAGGTAGAGCCTCAGCTCGTCACCTTGGCCTTGCCGGAATAACTGTGGCCGGAAGGGCACATAGGCCAGAATATGCTGACCATTCACGGCCATCCGGTGCATGGCCAGCAGGGCATGGTAAAGACGCACTGCCCAGCGTGTGATGGGCACTTGGTTATGCCGCGTGCCGATGGCTGCGGGAGCTAGCTCCGTCCAGTGTTTTGGCTCAGTGCTCTTCTCCATGACAAGCCGTTGAGCTTCCGACTCCTTCTCCGTCACTTCGACAAAGCGCACGGCCACTTCGTCGGTTGGGCAAAGCGGATCGGCAAGCATGGCTACCTGGGCGAATCGTTGTTCGATTCCCGTTGCTGGCGGCGAGGAATCAGACACTCGCAACGAATATCGATAGAGATAGTGCGCATGAACGCTATCGTCAGCATCGATTGCGAACATTGATGGAGTGCTCTCGCTGACGATTGGCAGATGAGGGATCAGTTGCTTTTTAGTGCCGGACAACAAGAGCAGATGTGGGAACCATTTGGCTAAGGTGGCAAGTCTGCCAGTCGGTGGAGAACTGTTGATAACGAAGTCAATTGCCAGGCCGAGGTCTGACATGTTGCCGTTCGACAGTGCGCTACTGATCTGATCACTGGGCGGTACCAGTTGACCAATGACCTCATTCGCGAGCGTCAAACCGTCCTCGTTCGACCTCGGGGGTTGTCGTTGCGACAGTGCGTTCAAGGGATGATGGGCGATCTGTTTTTGCTCCAGACTGGGTCCGGCCAGGCACAACCACTCGATGGCTGTCAACGGGCCGCCTTGCTGAGGCGGCAACGCTAGCGTGGCACCCCGGCTGCCCAACAGGCGATTGGCCTTGCGCACGACCAACCGAGTACGTCGCAGCACATGATCGTTATTTGTCGCTGGCTTAACCAAGGCTATGAATGTCGGCTGGCAGACCTGGCGAGCCAGGACTTGGCGCAACTTGCGATCGCCCTTACGCTCGTTCAGAAACTTGCCGTTCTCCTGCCACGGGTGGTTGTCCAGCAGTTTGTCCAACCCTTCTACGGCATAGAGCCAGTGGTAGCCACGCTGCTCAAACGCACTGGCCCACGAATGATCACGGCAGACCTCTTTCCACAAGTCCCAGAAATGACCCCACAAGCTCTCTGGTGTCGCCACACGGTTGGTGGTGGCTGCCACCTGCCACCACAACCAGCGTGCGCATAAGCCCAAGTCGCCCGCGCGCAGATCGGGCGCGCCCAAGACCACCTTGACCTGTCCAGCGATCTCTCTGGGCTCATGCATCAGCGCAACACGCCGCAGCATCTGTAGGGCGCACTGGCGATCAACTTCTGGCAGTTCGCCGCCCAGGCCGTAGTCGGTCTCGCCGTCGCCCACAAGGGGCGGATCCCAGGTGGGCACAGACGGTGCCAAGCCACGCCCGTCGTTGAGCTGGCGCATCACATGTTGGGGCGATCCGGCGCGTACACGTTCGCCTTTGTGGATGAGGTCGATAGAGCGCTTGGCAGCTGTGGCTTGTAGCAATTCACGCAGTTGCCTGAGCAAATCTTCGCTGTCGGCAAACAGCACAATGTCGTCCACATAGCGTGCATAGCCCACCCGCGGGCGCAAGGCATCATCGGGGCCTCTCTCTGCTGTACTGTGGATAAAGCCGCGCGCAGCCTCGTCCACTGGAAAAAGTGCGATGGTGCCGATGTAGGCGGACAGCACTGGCCCTTGTGGGATTCCGACGAGTTCACCGCTGCGCTGAGTCTTGCCGTCGGCATCGGGATCACGGTATTCATGGTGAAAGATGAGCCCGACCAGCAGACGCTCCAGTTTGGCCTCCAGTACGGCATCCCATGTGGTTGCGCTGGCCTCTGGCAAGCCGAATATGTGCCCCAAGCCCTCGGGTACGCCATGAACGTCCATAACTCGGTTCAGCGGAGCCAACAACGCATCGCGCACAACAAAACGCTGGATAGAGTCGTAATAGCGCTTGGCATCCAGCCGCAGCACATGCACGCGGGGCCCGATGGCGTGGCACTGCTTGGACAGGCTGGACATGAACTCACGCCAGCACTGCCCAAATGGGCGGAACATGCCCTGGTCGGACGGGGTCTGGTCGCCCTCCAGAACGTCCATGTCAATCTGGTAACCAAAGCTCAGGGTCTTCGGCAGATCCAGTTCTTCGTCCAACTCATTGAG
Organism: uncultured Hydrogenophaga sp.; assembly: GCA_964342395.1. Lineage (GTDB taxonomy): Bacteria > Pseudomonadota > Gammaproteobacteria > Burkholderiales > Burkholderiaceae_C > UBA2334. The sequence continues at coordinate 25,476 of CAYFFJ010000025.1, read as the reverse complement.
CGGCGCATGCAAGCCCGTTACCAGCACTTCTCGGCGCGAGGCATACCAGCGCACAGCGGGAATGCTGTCTGAAAAGACCTGGCCTGCGGCACTTGGCCGGTCATGCCGGTGGCTCAGCAGTTCGTTGAGCACCATCTGCTGCACAAGCAGATCGGCAGGGTGTGGCATCACCTTGCGACGCGGGTCGTCCAGCACCGTCGGATCGGCCGTCAACTTGCGCGGCAGGTGCACTGCGTCAAAAGGTGCAGCCTGTTTCCAGGCGCGGTCACCGGTCATCATGGCCTGCAGACGATCCAAGGCGATCTGGTCAAACAGGCGGGCGTTGCTGCCAAGGGTCTGCCAAGCCTCTTCATCGCAGGGCAACTCGCCTCGGCGCGCTCCGTGGTAAGCCAGGCTGCGAGCCAGCGCCACACGCGGGAGCGTTTCTTCTAGATACAAGCCCCGTTGCAGCAACGTGCGTTGGTTGGTCTCGGACACCGCCAACACAGCGTGCAGTTGCTGGGCCCAGCCCCAAGCGCAGGCCTTCAAACGCGCTGCAACAACTTCGGCTGGGCGGGGCCCATACAGGCGTCTGAGCGCCATACCGACCCGGAACAAGGCGCGTTCACGCACGGTCGACACCAAGTGACTGAATCTCTCGTGCTGCAGATCGGAAGCATCCTGTCCACCCAGGGCCTGCGCCAACAACACGGCCTCGGCCGGCAAGTCGAACGGTTGCAGCCAGTTTATGGCTTGCTCTGCCGTGTGCAGGCCGCGCAAGCAGGTGTCAGGGTCTTTGCCCAAGGCAGGTGCGCTGCGCCAGGGCATTCCCACCCAGCGCAAGTTCACGCCGCGCAGATCCAGCAAGCGGCGCACCAGACGAACCGCCCCCCCAAAACCGGCCGGATCATTGTCAAGAAACAGGCTATATGCCAACTCAGCTCTGGATTCCGAACCTTCCGCCAGCGTCTTTAGCCTCTCCAAAGGCTCTTTGCCCAGGCTAGTGCCCATCAGCGCCACTGCAGGAAGGCCAAGGGATTGCAAGCGCAGGGCATCCAGAAAGCCCTCCACCAGATACAGCCTGGCCGGCAGGTGGGCTTTTTGTGCCTGCCTCACCGCATTGAAGGCTGCGGGTTCATTGAAAAGTGCCTTGGCTTTTTCAAAGCCAGACGTGAGCAAGTACTTGGCCACGCCCTCGGGCGGCACGCCCTGCAAGGCGCGGCCTGCAAAGCCGAGCCACTCCGGATGCTTGGCCGTGCCACCGAGAATGGGAATGACCACACGGCCGTCATGAAAGCAGTCTTGGAACTGGTCATGCAGATTCAATTTGCCCTGCACTGGCTCAGATCGCGGATGCAACCGCTTGACTAAGCCCAAAGTCTGTAGGCCATCGGTCAGTTCGGCACGCTCACCCATGCTCTCGGATTGCAGGGCCTCAACCAAAACACCACGCGTGATGCAGCGAAGGCCTTGCTCGTACAGGACGTTTCGGTCGAATTCCCGCTCAGCGCACCAGACAATGAAACGCGGGTCATCGTGCTGCTCGTCGTAGATGCGCAGCGCAAACTTCAGCGCTGTTTCGCTGGAGGCCGCATTTGCGGCCCGCTGTTTGGACTGCCGACTCGGTGCTTGAATGCCGTACTGCTGGGCCAACCATTGCACCGCTGGCAAGAAGTCCACACCCTGGACCTTCTTCACCAAGTCAATGGCATTGCCATGGGCGCCGCATGCAAAACAGTGGTAATGCGCGGTGGTTGCTCCTTCTGCTGGGTACAGATTCAGCGACGGTCGGGAGTCCTGGTGGAACGGGCACAGGGTTTGGGTGGAGGCCCCCCGCCGCTCGGTCGCTATGCCCAAGCGCTGTATCACGTCTTCTAGCTGTAGCTTGGCTAGCAAGTCACCAACGTCGTAACGACCTTCCATCGATTTCTCCCGAGTCATTCCATTTTGTGAGCTCAGGTTATCAGAGACACCCCGATGGCTGCGCCGTCATTGTCGAAGGCGACCTATGTATGTCTCCAGACCACCCGTCGCAACCGGGGGCCCTGACTTGCAGGCGGTGCACCAACACAGGTCAATGCAGCATTACAGGGCCTACTCTTGCCAGCTCCTTCGTCCCGTCAAGAGATTCGATAAGCCGTAACCGGGCGGGCCACACACAAGTGCAGATTGATGAAATTAGAACGGCTGTCGGGTATTTTTAGCGCCTGTGAATCTCGTTTGGCGGCACTGGTGGCCCAATCGGTGTGCCTTCGCCGGTTTCCCGGCGAGGTGTCTTCGATAACTCCAGCTGGACCACCGACCGACATGTACCTTCCGCAGAAGCATGACTATTGGCTGTTTCGGTTTTCCATGACGAGCTGCTCAATGGCGACGAATCGAGGCCAGTGGCACTTTTGGGTCGAGATGAGCCCGTCGATACTCGATGAAGCGGCTTTTCGACCCGGTACGTGGCACGGCGCGCAGCCAAACTTCCGGTTCTGAAAATAAAGCGGCCAGCTAGGACAGGCGGCAATCAACGACTGGTTTTGGCAGTTGCCGTCGTTCAAACGACGGTCCATGAATGTCTCAGATCAGCCTTCAAGAGCCATTCGGGTTCCCAGAGCGGGTGACCGTTGATGGCCGAAACCGGCCCCCCTCCCTCAAAAAATCAATCCAACTTCATCCCACTCGCCTTCACCACCTCGCGCCAGCGCGGAATTTCTCGGGCGATCAGGGCGCCGAAGGCTTCTGGGGTGCCGCCCAGGGGCTCGGCGCCTTCGGTGGCCAGCGATTTGGCCACCTCTGGGCGCTTGAGCCCGGCGTTGGCGGCTTCGTTCAGGCGTTTGATGACATCGGCGGGGGTGCTTGCCGGGGCCACCAGGCCGTACCACTGGTCGGCCTCGAAACCGGGGAAGCCTGACTCGGCCACGGTGGGCACATCGGGCAGCGTGGGCAAGCGGCTGGCGCTGGACACGGCCAGCGCACGCAGCCGCCCGCTGCGGATGTGGGGCAGCAGCGCGGGCGAGCCGGTGAAGATGCTGTCCACATGGCCCGCAATCACGTCGCTGACCGACGGTGCCGCGCCCCGGTAGGGAATGTGCGACACAAAAATGCCCGCCCGCAGCTTCAGCAGTTCAAAGGTGGTGTGCGCGGCGCTGCCGTTGCCGCCCGACGAATACGTCATGTGGCCGGGGCGGGCCTTGGCCTTGGCAATCAGGTCTTTCAGGGTTTTGATGTCTGAGCCCACGGGCACCACCAGCACGTTGGGCACACGGGCCACGCCCATCACGGGGTCAAAACTCTTGATGGGGTCGTAGCCCAGCTTGGGGTACAGCGAGGGGTTGATGGCCAGGGTGCCGATGTGACCCATCATGAGTGTGAGGCCGTCGGGCCTGGCCTTGGCCGCCAGCTCGGCGCCGATGGTGCCGCCCGCGCCGGGTTTGTTGTCAATGATGACCGACTGGTCGCTGCCGCTGGCCAGGTAGGGGGCAATGGCGCGGGCCAGTATGTCGGTGCTGCCGCCGGGGGTGAAGGGCACCACCAGGCGCACGGTTTTGGCGCTTTGCGCCAGCAGGGGCCAAGGGGCGCTGGCTGCCAGGGCACCCAGTACCAAGGCACGGCGGGTGGGGTCGGCCAACAAACGGTGTGGGGTGTGGGGCATGGGTTCTCCGGCTGGCAAAGGGTTGAAACGGGGTCAGTCGATGTAGCGGAACCCGGCTTTTTCCAGGCCGGGGCGCATGTTGTACATGTCCAGGCCCAGCACGCCGGTGGCGAATTTGGCGCGTTTTTCGCCTTCAAAGCTTTCGCGCTTGGTGGCGGCGGCAAACACTTCCACGGCTTTGGCCGCGGGCACCACCACCACGCCGTCGTCATCGGCCACCACCACGTCGCCGGGGGTGACCAGCATGCCGGCACACACAATGGGAATGTTCACCGAGCCCAGCGTGGACTTGATGCAGCCCTTGCTGCTGATGGCTTTGCTCCACACCGGGAAGTTGATTTCTTGCAGGGTTTTCACGTCGCGCACACCGGCGTCGATGATGAGGGCGCGGGCACCCCGGGCCTGGAAGCTGGTGGCCAGCAGGTCGCCAAAGTAGCCGTCGGTGCACTCGGCGGTGACGGCGGCCACCACCACGTCGCCGGGCTGGATTTGCTCGGCGGCCACGTGCAGCATCCAGTTGTCACCGGGTTGCAGCAGCACGGTCACGGCCGTGCCCGACACCTGCTGGCCCGCAAAAATGGGGCGCATGTAGGGCTTGAGCAAGCCCACGCGGCCCATGGCCTCGTGCACGGTGGCGCTGCCCAGCGCGGCCATGCCATCGGCGGCGGCGCGGTCGGCGCGGGTGATGTTGCGGTAACAAACGCCCAGTTCAAACATGGTGAATACTCCATTAAAAATATAGCTAACAATGCTTATATATCAAGCGCTTTAGGCATAAAAAGCTTAAAAAATGAGGTTCAAAGGCCCTTGGCCTTCAGCGCGGTGTCCAGGCGGCTGAACACGCGGCGGGCGTTGCCTTCGTACACCTGGTGGCGCTGGGCTTCGGTGAGGTTGGCGGTGGCTTGCACGTAGCGCTTGGTGTCGTCGAAGTAGTGGCCGGTTTCGGGGTCGATGCCGCGCACGGCGCCAATCATTTCGCTGGCAAACAAGATGTTGTCCACGGGAATCACCTTGGTCAGCAGGTCGATGCCGGGCTGGTGGTACACGCAGGTGTCAAAAAACAGGTTGCCCAGCAGGTGGTCTTTGAGCAAGGGCTTTTTCAGCTCTTGCGCCAGGCCACGGTAGCGGCCCCAGTGGTAAGGGGCGGCACCACCGCCGTGGGGCACGATGAATTTCAGCGTGGGGAAGTCTTTGAACAGGTCGCCCTGAATGAGCTGCATCACGGCGGTGGTGTCGGCGTTGATGTAGTGCGCGCCGGTGGTGTGGAAGCAGGCGTTGCAGCTGGTTGACACATGAATCATGGCGGGAATGTCGTATTCCGCCATTTTTTCGTAAATGGGGTACCAGGCCTTGTCGGTCAGGGGGGGGCTGGTCCAGTGGCCGCCGCTGGGGTCGGGGTTCAGGTTCAGGCCCACGTTGCCGTATTGCTCCACGCACTTCACCAGCTCAGGCAAGCAGGTGGCGGGGTCCACACCGGGGCTTTGGGGCAGCATGGCGGCGGGCACAAAGTGGTCGGGGAACAGCTGGCTGACGCGAAAGCACAGCTCGTTGCAAATGGCGGCCCAGGTGCTGCTGACCTCAAAGTCGCCAATGTGGTGGGCCATGAAGCTGGCGCGGGGGCTGAAGATGGTGATGTCAGAGCCGCGCTCTTTCATCAGGCGCAGCTGGTTGGTTTCGATGGTTTCGCGCAGCTCGTCGTCTGAGATTTTCAGGTCGGCCACTTTGGGCTTGAGCGCCGGGTCTTTGATGCCCGCAATTTGCTGGTTGCGCCAGTTTTCAAGCGACTTGGGTGCCGTGGTGTAGTGGCCGTGGCAATCGATGATGAGGGGGGAACCGTTGGTTTTGGGCATGGCGGTGGGGTGCAGTGAAGTGGGCAAAAAAGGGGGTCAAACGCCCACCGGCGTCATGCCGTGGCGTTGTTTGGTGGCGGCGGTGTCGGGGCTGTTCAGGTGGGCCAAAAAGCGTTGGGCCAGTTCGGGCTGAGCGCTGGCGGTGGCCACACAGCCGCTGAAGGTGGTGATGAAGGCGCAATCGGCGGGCAGCAAGCCCACAATTTGAATGCCGGGCAAGCCCTGCAACTCGCTGAGCTGCTGAAAGCCCAGGGCCACCTCGCCGCTGGCCACCTGGCTGCCCACGGGCACGCCGGGTTTGGCTTGCACGGTGCGGCTGGCCAACTCGGCGGCCAGGCCCCAGCGCTCGAACAGGCGCATCAAATGCTGGCCGCTGGGCCCTGTGCTGTAACCGATGGTGGTGGCGGCCTGCACCGCCGCTTTCAAGGCGGCTTCGCTGCCCACGTCAGGCAAGGGTGCCCCGGCGGGCACGGCAATGGCCACGGGCGAATGCACGTAGTCCACCCGGGTGGGCAACACATGGCCTGCGGCGGCCAGTTTGTCCAGCGCGTCGCTGGCCAGCAGCACCAGGTCAAAGGCTTCGCCCGCGGCCACGCGTTTGGCGGCGTCCACACCGCCCACCGATTCGATGGCCACGGTGGTGCCGGTTTGCGCGTCAAACCCGGCCACCAGCTCGGCCAGCAGCGCACGGGTGGCCATGGAAGAAATGCCTTTCAAGGCGGCGGTGGCGGGTGCAGACGGCATGGTGGGCAATGGGGCAACAAAGGTTGAATCTCGGCGCATTGTCAGTGGCGGCAACCCATGCGTAAAGCGGATAATGCCAATAGCTGATAGCCATTTTTTCAATAGCGCAAACCACCCGGCACCCCCCCATGGACTTCAAACAAATCGAAGGTTTTGTGCGCGTGGCCGAGCTGGGCAGCTTCACCCGCGCGGCGCAAATGCTCAACACCACGCAGCCCGCCCTCTCGCGCCTGATTCGCATGCTGGAGGTGGACCTGCACCAAACCCTGCTGGTGCGCAACGGTCGGGGTGCCGTGCCCACCGAGGCGGGCCAGGTGCTGCTGGCGCATGGCCGGGGCATCTTGCACCAGGTGCAGCGCGCCCGCGAAGACCTGGGCACCGTGCGCGGCGGCCTGTCAGGGCGGGTGGCCATTGGGCTGCCGCCCAGCCTGGCGCGGGTGTTCACCGTGCCGCTGACCCGCGCGTTCCGCGCCCAGCTGCCCGATGCCAGCCTGTCGATCAGCGAGGGCCTGAGCGCCCAAATGCAAGAGTGGCTGGTGAACGGGCGGCTGGACATTGCCGTGCTCTACAACGCCCGCGCCAGCGCGGACATCGACATCAGCCCCCTGGGCGACGAAGACCTGTGGCTGGTGCAAGCCCGCCAGCCCGGCCTGGCCGAAGACCCACCGCCCGGCCCCATTGACCTGAAAGACGTGGCCGAACTGCAACTGGTGATGCCCAGCCGCCCCAACGCCATCCGCACCCATGTGGAAACCGAAATGGCGCAAATCGGCTGCCGCCTGAAAGTGGCACTGGAAATTGACGGCGTGGCCGCCATCCTCGACCTGGTGGCCGATGGCGTGGGCGCCGCCCTGCTCTCGCGCAACGCGGTGGCCAGCTGCATACGCCCCAGCACCTACCAGGTGCGCGCCATTTGCAACCCGCCGCTGAGCACCCGGCTGTTTCTGGCCACCAGCTCCATGCGGCCCACCACCCACACCCAACAAACCACGCTGGCGCTGATTCGGCAGACGCTGGCGGCGACTTTGGAAGACAAAGTGGCATGAGCATGGCCCCCAGCCTGGGCCCTTGCAACTGCCGCTGGCGGGCATAAGGCGAGGTCAGTCAATTTGAATTTTGGCGTCTGTGGCCACTTTGCGCCATTTGTCCACCTCGGCGGCGGTGTGTTTGGCAAAGGCTTCGGGGCCGTATTGGGCTTCGGGCAACAGGTGGATGCCTTGGGCTGCCATGCGTTGCGTCCAATCCTTGTCAGCCAGCGCCTTCACATAGGCCTGGTGCAGCCGGGTCACCACCTCTTTGGGCACGCCTCTGGGGGCGTACAGCCCGTACCATGTAGCAGCCTCGAAGCCCGGCAGAGTGTGGTCGGCGAGCGGAGCCACGCCCGGGAACTGCTGGGGCATGGCGGTGAGAGACGTGAGGGCTATGGCGTTCAGGCGCCCACCCACCACCTGGGGCAAGGCGGTGTTGCTTTGGTCAAACATGGCGTCCACCTGGCCGCCCACCAGGTCGTTCAGGGCGGGGGCCGCGCCTTTGTACGAGACCGACGTGACGTCGATGCCCGCTTTCGACTCGAACAACGCCGCAATCAGGTGCGAGGTGGAGCCCACACCGGCGTTGCCGAAGTTGATTTTTTTGGGGTTGGCCTTGGCCACCGCGATCAGGTCGGCGGCGGTTTTGTAAGGCGATGTTTTGGGCACCAGCAACACCAGCGGCGTGTCGGGGAAGCGGAACACGGCCTCGAAGTCTTTCACCGGGTCGTAGCTGAGCTTTTTGTACAACGCGGGTGCGGCGCCCATGTAGCCCATGTGGCCCACCAGAAAGGTGTGGCCGTCCGGCGTGGTTCTGGCGGCCTTGGCGGCGCCGATGGTGCCCCCAGCCCCGGCAGCGTTTTCAATGACGATGGGCTGGCCAATTTGGCGGCTGACCTTGTCGGCAATGTCGCGGGCCATGGCATCGGTAGGGCCACCGGCGGCAAATGGCACGATCCAGACCAGGTTTTTGGCGGGCCAGGCCTGGGCCTGGGCGACCGAGGTGGTGACGAGCAGTGCGGCGGCCGCGCACAGGGCGCTCAAGGTTTTCATGGGTGTGTCTCCGGGTGGTTTTGGGAACGGGGAAAGAATGAACAAAGGGGGCGTTCAGCCCATCAGCAGGGCACCGCTGCCGAGGCGGCAATGGCGCGGTCCACCATCTGCGGGGCCAAGCCCAGGTAGTTGGCGGGGTCGGTCAGGCGGTCGATGGCGGCGCGGTCCACATGGGCGGTGACGGCCGGCAAGGCGGCCAGCGCGTCGGCCAGCGTGCCGCCGTGTGTGTTGACGGTGCGGCAGGCGTCGTACACCACGTCGTGTGCCTGCTGGCGGCCCATGGCGGGGGCCAGGCCCATCATCACCGCCTCGGCCACGATCAGGCCTTGGGTGATCCCCAGGTTGTGGCGCATGCGGGCGTCGTCCACCACCAGGCCACTCAGCGCAAACTTGGCCTGGTGCAGGGCACCGGCGGTCAGGATGAAGGCCTCGGGCAGGGCCAGCCACTCGGCGTGCCAGGGGCCGGTGGCGCGCTCAAAGTCCTGCACCATGGCGTCCACCATCAGCCCGGCGTGTTGGCGCACCGCCTTGGACGCGGCCAGCATCAGCTCGCTGGAAATGGGGTTGCGCTTTTGCGGCATGGTGCTGCTGGCCCCCCTGCCCTTCACAAAAGGTTCGGACACCTCGGCAAACTCGGTGGACGCCATGATCATGATGTCCAGCGCGATCTTGCCCAGCGAGCCCGTGACCAGCGCCAGCAGGTTGACGGCCTCGGCAAACCCGTCGCGGGCCACGTGCCAGGTGGTGGTGGGCACGCCCAGGCCCAGCTCGTCGGCCAGTGCGGCCTGTACCTCAAAACCCAGGTTGCCCTGGGCCGTGCCCAGCGAGGCCAGCGTGCCCGCCGCGCCGGCAAACTCGACCACCAGCACGCGTTTGCGCAGCTCGGCCAGGCGCTCCTGGTGGCGGTCAAACATGGCCAGCCAAATGGCCACTTTGTAGCCAAACGTCACGGGCAGGGCCTGCTGCAAATGGGTGCGCCCGGCCATGGGGGTGTCACGGTGTTTGTGGGCCAGTTGGGCCAGAATGCCGCGCAGCTCGCGGATGTCGGCCTCCACCAGGGCCAGGCCGTCGCGCACCTGCAGCACGTTGGCGGTGTCCATGATGTCTTGGGTGGTGGCGCCCCAGTGCACGTAGCGGCCCGCCTCGCCCTCGCCCGCCCCGCACAGGGCCACCAGCTGGTGCACCAGCGGCAGGATGGGGTAGCCCACGATGTCGGTTTCGTGCCGCATGTGGTCAAAGTCGATGCGCTCCAGCCGCGATTCGCGGGCAATCACCTCGGCGGCCTCGGCGGGAATGACGCCGCAGCGAGCCTCGGCGCGGGCCAGGGCCACTTCCACTTCGATGTAGCGGGCAATCAGCTTTTGGTCGGAAAACACCTCGCGCATGGCAGGGGTGCCAAAAGCGTCGCGGAACAAAACCGAGTCCAGCATGGTGCTGGCGGGGTGAAATGAGTGGGAGGTCATGGCGGTGGTAACATGTTGAAATTAAACGAACATATTTTAATGTTCGAACAAATTAATCTTATCTTGTTCGAACAAACACACCACTCGGGTTAACCCGAATACCCCGTTTTTTCCGGAGAAGCCCCGCATGTCAACCAAAAGCACCGACCTGGCCCGGCTGCTGTCCGAGGGCATTGCCTCGGGTGCCCACGCGGTGGGCGACCTGTTGCCCACCGAGTTCGAGCTGTGCGAACGCCACGGCCTGAGCCGCTACGCCGTGCGCAAGGCCTTGGACGAGTTACAAGAGCTGGGGCTGATCTCGCGCCGCAAAAATGTGGGCACGCGGGTGGAAGCCACCACCCCGGCGGCCGGTTTCACCCAAACGCTGGCCACCGTGGGCGACCTGGCCCAGTTCGGCGCCGAACACGTGCGCGTGGTGCGCGCCATCGACGAAGTGGTGGTGGACCTGGCACTGGCCCAGGAGCTGGGCTGCCCCGGCGGCTCGCGCTGGCTGCGCATTGCCAGCCTGCGCATGGAAGGTGGCAAAAAAGCCCGCCCCTTGTGCTGGACAGACGTGTACGTGGAGCCCGCCTACGCCGAGGTGGGTGAATGGGTCCGGGCATCGCCCGACACGCTGGTCAGCTCACTCATTGAAAGCCGCTACGGCCGCCGCATTGCCCGCATCCGGCAAGACATACAGGCGGTGCTGGTGCCCAAAGAACTCAGTGCGCCGCTGGGGGTGGACGTGGGCAGCCCGGCCCTGAAAATCACCCGCCGCTACTGCGACTCGGCCGAAGCGGTGTTCGAGGTGTCGGTGTCGTGGCACCCGGCAGACCGGTTCACGTTTTCCATGGATTTGAACCGCGCAAAAGAGTGACGGGAACGCTCTGTCGCACCGCCCATGGCCTATGACCTCGTCCATCTGCTGACCCTGCCAGTTACTTCTTCTCAGGCTCGTCTTTTTTCTTGTCGTTGCCTTCTATGTAGGGGCTCCAAGGCTTGGCTTTCACGGGGCCGGGGGTTTTCCAGACCACGTTGAACTGGCCATCGGCCTTGATTTCGCCGATGAACACGCTTTTGTGCAAGTGGTGGTTTTTCTCATCCATCTTGCTCACAATGCCGCTGGGCGCCTTGAAAGTCTGGTCGGCCATGGCGGCAATCACTTTGTCCACCTGGGTGGTTTTGGCCTGGGTCACGGCCTGGGCCCACATGTGGATGCCAATGTAGGTGGCCTCCATCGGGTCGTTGGTCAGCGGCGCATCTTTGTGGCCGGCAATGCCCTTGGCTTTGGCGTAATCGCTCCACTTCTTGATGAACTCGGCGTTGGCCGGGTTCTTGATGGACTGGAAGTAGTTCCACGCGGCCAGGTGGCCCACCAGGGGTTTGGTGTCCACCCCGCGCAGTTCTTCTTCGCCCACGCTGAAGGCGACGACGGGCACGTCTTTGGCTTTCAAGCCGGCGTTGCCCAGCTCTTTGTAAAAAGGCACGTTGGAGTCGCCGTTGATGGTGGACACCACGGCGGTTTTGCCTCCGGCGGCGAATTTCTTCACATCGGCCACGATGGTCTGGTAGTCGGAGTGGCCGAAGGGGGTGTACTTCTCGTCGATGTCTTTGTCGGCCACGCCCTTGCTTTTGAGGTAGGCGCGCAAAATTTTGTTGGTGGTGCGGGGGTACACGTAGTCGGTGCCCAGCAGCACCCAGCGCTTGGCACCGCCACCGGCCTTGCTCATGAGGTAGTCCACGGCGGGAATGGCTTGCTGGTTGGGCGCGGCACCGGTGTAGAACACGTTTTTGCTGAGTTCTTCTCCTTCGTATTGCACGGGGTAGAACAGCAGGCCGTTCATTTCTTCCACCACAGGCAGCACGGACTTGCGGCTGACCGAGGTCCAGCAGCCGAAGATCACGTTCACTTTGTCCTGGCCCAGCAGTTGTTTGGTTTTTTCGGCGAACAGGGGCCAGTTGGAAGCAGGGTCAACGACCACGGGCTCCAGCTTTTTACCCAACAGACCGCCTTTGGCGTTAATCTCATCTATGGCCATCAGCACCGTGTCTTTCAACACAGTTTCGGAAATGGCCATGGTGCCCGACAGGCTGTGCAACACGCCCACCTTGATGGTGTCGGCAGCCTGCGCGGAAAAGCTGGCCAGACCCAAGCTGGCCACGGCGGTGGCAGCGGACAAGGCCTTTAGGGTGAAACGACGGGAAGAAGCTTGCATGTTGAGCACTCCGGTGGTTGAAGGAAGGAATCCGCGAATCGGATGCCCCCATCCTCTGGAATACCCGCCACACCGTCTGTACGCCGCATGGCGTATGCAACCGGTTTTGCACCATATGGTTCATTCGCGCATGTGGTTACCCAATCAACTTTAGTATTTAAAGTTGCATACAAAAAAACACCGTGTCACGCACCATCCGCCCCCGCCCCTACCTGCCGGTTGCACTGCGGTGGTGGTGGTGTTTGTGTGTGTGGTGGGGGGGCTTGCAAGCACACGCGGCGCCTGAAAGACCCGAGGTGGTGCTGGGGGTGCTGAGCCAGCGCAGCGCCACCGCCACCGAGCAGGCTTACGCCCGTGTGATGCAACACCTGCAAGAGGCCTTGCCAGACCAAAAAGTGCGGTTGTCCCCTTTGCCCTGGGACGAACTGGAGCGCGCCGTACAAGCCGCCCAGCTGGATTTTGTGCTGACCAACGGGGTGCAATACGTGTCGCTTCGGCACCGCAACGCCTTGTCAGGCGCACTGGTGACGCAGCGCATCCATGAATCGGGCAGCCATGTGTCCACGCGGGGCGCGGTGGTGCTGCGCCAGGCGTCTCGCACAGACCTGAATGATTTCAGCCTGCTGCGCAACCGCCCGCTCACGGTCGCCCTGCCCGATCTGCACAAGCAGGGCTTGCTGAGCTACCTGGCCCCCATGGTCGAACTGGCCCAGGCGGGTGTGGACACCAGCGGCTGGCGCTGGAAGGAAACCGGGCGGGCTCAGCACAAGGTGATCGATGCGGTGTTGCAAGGCCAAGCCGATCTGGGTTTTGTGCGCACCGGCCTGATCGAAGAGCTGGAGCGCAGCGGCCAACTGGTGGCGGGCAGCCTGGCGGTGGTGAACCCCAAGCTGGGCCTGGGTTACCCGGTGCACCTGTCTACCGCGCTGTACCCCGAATGGGCACTGGCCGCCCTGCCCCATGTGAACGAAGCCACCAGCCGGGCCCTCACCGCCGCATTGCTGTCCATGGACCTGTCGGACCCGGTCGGAAACGACACCCGTGTGACCGGGTTCACCATACCCGCGGACTACGGCTCGCTCGAAAACCACATGCGGCAGCTGCGCATGTTCCCTTTTGACCAGGCGCCGCAGCTGGCCTGGGGCGACGTCTGGGCGCAATACCGCTGGACGCTGGTGGCGCTGATGGCCGTCTCGGCGGGCATGCTGGTCTCGCTGCTGGCGTTGTGGCGGGTTCACCGCGCCCGCACGGTGGTGATGAACAACATGAGCGACGGTTTTGTGCGGGTGGACCTCAACTGGCGCTGCTGCGTGGTGAACCGCAAAGCCGCCGAATGGTTGGGGCGCCCCGTGCGCAAACTGGTGGGACAAGACATGTGGGTGGTGTTCCCCCCCGATTTGGGACAGCGGTTTGAAGCCGTTTACCGCCAAGCCATGCTCACCGGTCAGCCACACACCATCGACATGCACCTTTCGCAGGCCAACCGGTGGTTTGAAAACCGCCTGCAACCCGATGAGCAGGGGCTGTCCGTGTTTCTCACCGACATTTCAGAACGCAAACGCCAGGAAGAAAACCTGCGCCACAGCGAAGCACGCAACCGCGCCATTGTGTCGGCCCTGCCCGACCTGCTGTTCCGGCTGGACGCCCAAGGCACCGTGCTCGACTTCCAGACCGGCAACCCTCAAGACCTGCTGCTGCCATCCAGCGCTTTTTTGAACCGGCGCATTGCCGACATCCTGTCACCAATGGTGGCACAGCCCACCATGGCCGCACTGGCCAATGCCCTGGCCGGCCAACCCGGCGTGCGGCTGGAATATGCCTTGCCACTGCCACAGGGCGAGCAGCACTTTGAAATGCGGATGGTGAAAATTGCCGCCAACGAGGTGCTGGGCATTTCACGCAACGTGACCGACCGCTTGCTGGCGCAGGAGTCCCAGCGCTTGGCCGCCAGCGTGTTTGACACCGCTCACGAAGGCATCTTCATCACCGACGCCACCCTGCACATTGTTCAGGTCAACCCCGCCTTCACCCACATCACCGGGCTTGGCGCGGGCGAGGTGCTGGGCATGGACCTCACACGCCTGGGCTTGGACGTGAATGAAAACACCTACCGCGAGCTGCTGCGCACCCTGCAACTCCGCCGCCAATGGAAAGGCGAGGTCTGGAGCCGACGCAAAAACGGCGAGGTGTTCATGGCCCGCCTGTCCCTCACCGCCCTGGCAGATTCCAAAGGCCAGATTGGCCACCACGTGGGGGTGTTTTCGGACGTGAGCGTGCTCAAGGCCCATGAAAAAGAAATGTTGCACATCGCCTACCACGATGCGCTCACCGGTTTGCCCAACCGCCGCTTGCTGGCCGATCAGATGAAGGTGGCCGTGTCGCGCGCGCTGCGTGGCGAACGGTTCATGGCCGTCTGTTATTTCGACCTGGACGATTTCAAACACATCAACGACACCCTCGGCCACGAAGCCGGCGACCAGGTGCTGACCACCGTGGCCCGGCGCCTGCAAACCGAGCTGCGCACCGAAGACACCCTGGCCCGCCTGGGAGGCGATGAATTTGTGGCCCTCATCAGCGAGTTGGAAAACGTGTCGGAATGCGAAGCCCTGGCCCAGCGGCTGCTGACCGCAGTGAGTGGTGCCATCGACCTGGGCCACACAACGGTGCAGGTCACGGCCAGCATGGGCATTGCGTTGTACCCGCAGGATGACGTCAGCCCCGACACCCTGCTGCGCCACGCCGACCTGGCCATGTGCCGCGCCAAAGAAACCGGGCGCAACCGTTTTCACGTGTTCGCTGCCGCCAGCGACCGTGATGCACGCTCTCGCCGCGACCTGGTTCACCGCCTGCGCCAGGCCCTGACCCAGCACGAACTGCGCTTGTACTACCAGCCCAAAGTCAACCTGCGCACGCGCGAGGTGTTGGGCGTGGAGGCGCTGATCCGCTGGCAACACCCCGAGCAGGGGCTGCTGCCACCGGCCGCGTTTCTCAACGACCTGCTCGATGGCGACCTTGAAATCGACGTGGGCAACTGGGTCATCAATGAAGCCATTCGCCAATGGTGCGCATGGCGAGACACCGGGCAAGGCGTGCCCACGGTCAGCGTCAACGTCAGCAGCCACCAGCTGCTCAAGCCCGGCTTTGTCGATGCGCTGTCCGCCGCCCTGCAGCGCCACAGCGGGTTCGAGCCCCAGGCCTTGCAACTTGAAATTCTGGAATCGGCGGCCATCACCGAAATCGACCACGCCGCGCAAGTCATGCGGCAATGCCTGGACTTGGGGGTGGGTTTTGCACTGGACGATTTTGGCACCGGCTACTCGTCACTGAGCCACTTCCGCCGCCTGCCGGTGGACACGCTCAAAGTTGACCAGAGCTTTGTGCGAGGCATGTTGTCGTCGCCCGACGACCGGGGCATTGTGGCCGCCGTGGTTCACATGGCCAAAGCATTCAACCGCCACGTGGTGGCCGAAGGCGTGGAAACCCCGGCCCACGGCCAAGCCCTGCAAGAGCTGGGTTGCGACGTTGCACAGGGCTATGCGATTGCACGCCCCATGCCCGCCGCCGATGTGCCAGCCTGGTGTGCCAGCTGGCCACACGAGCAGGTTGACCTGCTCGAAGCCATCACTGCTTGACGGCTTCCACCTGAATCACCACGCGCACGGCTTTGGGAAAACCCCAGTCCACGCCGTAGTTCATGCCGTGGGCGGTGCGGTCCACGGTGCCTTCAAAGTCGCCGCCGCACACTTCGCGCTTGAGCATGGGGCTTTGGTAGCAGTTGAACTGCGTGGCCTTCAGCGTCAGGGGAGCGGTTTTGCCCAGCAGGGTCAGGTTGCCCGACACCTCGGCCACTTTGTCGCCGTTGAAGGTGAACTTGTCGCCCACAAAGGTCATGGTGGGGTGCTTGGCGGTATCAAACAAGTCGGCGCTTTGCAGGTGCTTGTCAAACGCGGCGGTGCCGGTGTTGACGGAGGTGGTGTCCAGTGTGATCTCCACCTTGCCGGTCTTGGCGGCTTTGTCCAGCATGATGCTGCCGGTTTTCTTGTCAAAACGGCCGCGATTGGTGGTCGCGCCAAAGTGACCGATTTCAAACGTGGCAAACGTGTGGGTGGGGTCGATGGCGTAGGTGGCTGACTCGGCCTGGGCCAAACCGGAGGACAACAAAGCCGCAGCGGCCAGGGCGATGACGGAAGAACGCATGGAAAAACTCCTGGGGGTTAAAAATACAAACAAAAAGTGCCACTACCGCTTTACAGGTATGGTTTTTCAGCTACAAAATCAAGACTGATCAGAGCTTGCTGATGCCCGTGAGCGCCAGCTTGAACTTCACCTGCACCTCGTCGGCCACCATGGAGGTGTCGGCCCATTCGCCTTCGCCCACCTTGAAAGCCAGGCGTTTGATGGCAAACGCTCCCGTGGCGGTGGTGGCCAGGTTGGGGGCGGCGCCGGTTTGGGCCAGGGCCACGGGCACCACCACGTCGCGCACGTTGCCCTTGATGTTGAGCTGGCCGGCCACCTCGAACTTGCCGCCGCCCAGGGCCTTGATGGCGCTGGACTGGAACGTGGCCTGCGGGAACTTCACCGTGTTGAACCACACGGCTTTGGGGATTTCGGCGTCGGACTCGGGTGCCCCCATGGTGGCGCTGCCCATGTCGATGGTGAAGGCGATTTTGCTGGTGGCCAGCTTGGCCGGGTCGAAGCTGACCTGGGCATCAAATTTTTTGAACTGTCCGTCCACCGGCACACCCATTTGTTTGATGGCGAAGGCCATGCTGCTTTGGGCCGGCACCAATTTTTGCTGTGCCAGGGCAGGCGCGCTGGCCCACAACAAACCCAGGGCCACAACAGCGGGGGCGAAAAGAGAGGTGCGAGAGGTCATGGTGATCACGGGAAAGACGGTTGAAACGGGGGAAGTCATCGGGGGCGGTCAGCGGCCGGGCAGCATGCGGGTCAGCAGGCCGTCGCGGTCAATCAGCTGGTGTTTCAATGCCGCCGCCACGTGCAGCACCACCAAACCAGCCAGGGCAAACGCGGTGATTTGGTGCCAGGGCTTGATCAACGCGGCCAGGGCTTTGTCCGCCGACACAAAGTCGGGCAGCGGCACCACACCAAACAGCACGATGGGGAAACCCGCCGCCGAGCTGTAGGCCCAACCCACCAGCGGCACCACAAAAAACAAGGCGTACAGGGCGTGGTGGGTGGCGTGGTGCGCGGTGCGCTGCCATGCGGGCATGGCCGCTTCCATGGCAGCGGGCAAGGCCGGTGGCCGGTGGGTGATGCGCCACACCAGCCGCAGCACAGACAGGGCCAGGACGGTCACCCCAGCCCACTTGTGCCAGTTGTACAGCTTCAGCCGCCAGGGGGAAAACGGCAGAGCGGCCATGTAAAACCCCAGGGCAAACAAGGCCACCAAGCCCAGGCCCAGCACCCAGTGCAGGGCCACGGCGGTCAGGGTGTAACGCGGTGTGGAAGTGGAAGCAATCGAAGGCATAGGGCAAAGTTTAAAAATTCACCCCATCGTTTGGTTTGAACGGTTTTGTTGACACCGTTCAAACGAAATGCACGCTCAAGTGCTGGGGCCTGTCTGGGATTGCCTGCCCCTGCAGAAGTTCCGCTGGGCCTATCGACGCAGCAAAGTTTGTGGCCGACGGTCGCGGCTCAACGAGCGGTGTTCCGTCAGGCGTCCGCGTTTGCCGACAGAGCCTTCCAGCTTGAAAGCCTGGACCGCCGCAGTGAGCTGCTTCGCCTGCATTTCCAGGCTCTGCGCAGCCGCTGCACTTTGCTCCACCAACGCTGCATTTTGCTGCGTCATCTGGTCCAGTTGGGTCACGGCCTGATTGACTTGGCCTATGCCATCGGACTGCTCGCGAGTGGCGGTGGTGATCTGGTTGATCATGGCCGACACATGCTGAACCTGGGTGACGATCTCCCCCATCGTCTTGCCGGCTTCCTGCACCTGGATAGCCCCAGCTTCCACTTTGGCCACCGAGTCGCCGATCAGCGCCTTGATTTCACGGGCTGCCGCAGCAGAGCGCTGTGCCAAGCTGCGCACCTCGGAAGCCACCACGGCAAATCCCCGCCCCTGCTCACCCGCGCGAGCCGCTTCGACGGCGGCGTTCAACGCCAGGATGTTGGTCTGGAACGCAATGCTGTCAATCACATTGGTGATGTCGCCAATTTTTTTGCTGGCCAAGCTGATTTCATCCATCTTGGCCACGACCTGTTCCACCATTTCACCGCCTTTGGCGGCCACCAGCGAGGTGGCAGATGCCAACTGGCTGGCCTGCTGCGCCGTCTCAGAGTTCTGGCGAACCGTGGCCGTCATTTCCTCCATGGACGCAGCGGTCTGCTCCAGGCTGGAGGCGGCATCTTCCGTGCGGGAGCTCAAATCATGGTTGCCATCGGCAATCTCGGAACTGCCGGACTCCACCATGCCCGCACGCGCGGCAACGTCATCGACCAGGGCCCGCAGGTTGCAGCCCGCCTGGTTGACGGCCCGCATCAGCATGCCAATTTCATCGACCCGGTTCATGTTCACAGCCCGCCCCATCTGGCCGCTGGCCACCGTTTGTGCCTGGCGCAAAATGTCCGCCAATGGTGAAGTGACCTGCGTCTCCACCAGCCAATCGCCCAGCAGTGCACCCGCCAACAAAGCAACTGCCATGACGGCAAGGGCCGAACCCGAAAGGCCGCTGAGCCAAGCGGCCACCACAGGCAGCAGGAAGGCGAGCAGGAAAGCGTTGCGCACACGCCAACGCACGGACATCACCTGGAACATCGACGTCCAGCCCAGCAAACCCGTGCGAACCACTATGCCCTTGTGAAACGCCAGGCCCTGGGCAGCGCCTTCGCGAAAACGCTTGTACAGGGCTTCGGCTGCGGCGACCTCATCGGGTTCGGGTTTGGTGCGCACCGACATGTAGCCGGTGGTAACACCGCCTCGCACCATCGGCGTGGCATTGGCCCGCACCCAATAGTGGTCACCGTCCTGGCGGCGATTTTTGACCAAGGCGGTCCATGACTCTCCGCCCTTGATCGTGGCCCACATGTCGGCAAAGGCCTCTGCGGGCATGTCCGGGTGGCGCACCATGTTGTGCGGCTGCCCAACGATCTCTTCGTACGGAAAACCACTGACCTCTACAAAAGCGGCATTGGCGTAAACGATATGGCTCTGTGTGTCCGTGGTGGACATCAGTGTCATGTCCTGCGCAAAACTGTATTCGCGCTGCGTCACTGGAAGGTTGGTACGCATGGTAGATCCCCTGGCACATTCCGGTGGGGAATGGCCCTCGTCAGAGCCCCTGTCAAAGGGGGCGAAAACGAAGCGGGGTCGAGGCTTCAGCGGTCATGCTGCACGGGGGCGGGTTTGGGCCACCACCTGTTGCAACATGCAACCCATCGTAGCCCCGGGCTGACGCCGCCAGCATCCGTGAAACTACTCACGGCGCTGCGCGCAAGGCCTGTTCGCAGCTGCGTATGATTTCCCCATGTTTCCGCTCCAACAGCACTTCGCACGCCCGTCTTCGAATCGGGCATGGAGCCGGGCCAGACGATGGCTCAACCGCAGGGTTTTCTTTGGGTGGGTCAGCGCCGGCGCCTTGTGTGTGACGGTGAGCCTTTGGTTCTTGATCGAGGAACTGGTGCACAAGGAGCACGACAGCCGGGTGCGGGAGGTTGTGCTCCAAAATGAAAATCTGGCGCGCTTGATTGAAGACCACGCGGCGCGGATGCTCGACGCGCGGGGCGACGTGGATGCCACCGAGTTTGCGCGCCTGTGCGCCGACCTGGAAATGGGAAAGCAAGGCGCAATTTCCTTGGTGGGCCTGGACGGCATCGTGCGTGTCAGGGTAACGGTCGGACAGCCGTCCAGTGGACAGGACGTGTCCCAGGCCCAGCCGTTCCAGCGCATGCTGCAAACGCAAAAGGGCGTCTTTGAAGCCATCGGCGTGCTCGACGGCGTGTCACGGCTGTTCACGTACCGCAGGCTGGCAAGCCAGCCCTTGTTCGTGGTGGTGAGCAGTGCGCTAGACGAAGTGCTTGCGGACGCCCGCCTGCGCGCCACTCGATACCGCCAGGGAGCCACGCTTGCCAGCGTGCTCATCGGGGGCGCTGCGATCTGGCTCATGCTGTTGTGGCGACGCCAACAAAACACCGAGGCGGCATACCGTGCCAGCGACCGCTTTCTGCGGACGCTGACGGACATCATCCCGGGCATGGTGAGTTACTGGACCCCGGATTTGCGTTGCGGCTTCGCAAATCAAAGTTACTTCAACTGGTTCGGGCAGACGCCCCAGCAAATCCTGGGCAAGCACATCAGCGAATTGCTGGGGCCTGAACTGTATGAGCGCAATGCACCGCACATCCAGGCGGCCTTGAATGGCCAATCGCAGCAATTCGAGCGCTGCCTGGTTCGGGCCGATGGCAGCGTGGGAACCACCTGGGTGCAATACGTTCCCGATGTGTACCGCGCAGAGGTGCGCGGCTTTGCGGTCTGGGCCGCTGATTTGACCCCCATTCGGCAAGCCCAGCAAAAGTTGGAACAATTGAACGCCTCGGTTCGCATCGCCGCCATCGCCTTCGAGTGCCAGGAGGGAATGGTGGTGACAGATGCCCAACGCGTGATCCTGCGGGTCAACCAGGCCTTCACGACCCTGACGGGATTCACCAGCGCTGACGTGGTGGGGCGGCGCCCGGTGGAATTCCAATCCGCGCGCCACGGCGAACCGTTTGACCATGCGATGTGGACGGAGGTGCGCAGCATCGGTGGCTGGAATGGGGAGTTCTGGCACCGTCACCACAGCCAGGGCGATTTTCCGGTGCGGGCGACCGTCACGGCGGTCACCGATCAGGTGGGAGAAATCACCCACTACGTGTTCACCTTGGTCGACGTGACGGGCCTGCACCAGAGCGAAGTGCAGCGGCGTCAAGAAGAGCAAATGCAGCGTGACGCTTTGGTGCGAGAGGTGCACCACAGAATCAAGAACAACCTGCAAGGCATCGCCGGCTTGCTGCGCCAGTTTGAATACGCACAGCCCGAAACCAGAGAGGCAATGACACAGGCCATCGGGCAAGTGCAAAGCATTGCCGTGATCCATGGCTTGCAAGGGCAAGAGGCGACCGAGCAGGTGCAGGTCGATGCGCTGGTGCGCGCCATTGTCCAGACGCTGCTGACGCTGCGGCAAAGTTCGGTCACCCTGAGCATTCCCGCCGACTGGTCTGCATGGGCGCTCGCTGAAAACGACGCGGTGCCCATTGCCCTGATCCTGAATGAATTGATTTTGAATGCCATCAAACACGGCACGCCGCAAAGCGCCGATGCCGAAGTGACGCTGACGCAAGACCTGGTCAATAAAAGCCTGCAGATCGCCATCGTCAATCGCGGACAGTTGAGCGGCGCCCTGAACGCTGAAGCATCCCAGGCCCACATGGGGCTGAGCCTGGTCGCCAGCTTGATGCCGCGAAGGGGGGGACGCCTGGCCCAACACCAAGTGGGGGGGGACGTCATCACCACACTCACGCTGGCCGACCCTGTGGTGGTACTTGCAGCACAAACCACTGCCTGAACCGGGCGCAATTTCTGAAAAACCTGTTCCGTTATGTCTGACAACTCTCCTGTTTCTGCGCACATTTTGCTGGTGGATGATGACCGCCTGGTGCTTGCCACCATGTCCCGGGGTTTGCAACGCGGCGGCTATCAAGTCAGCACGGCCGACTCGGCAGAAGAGGCAGAGCACCTGCTGGCGGCTGGCATTCGCCCGGATTTGGTGGTGCTGGATGTCCGGATGCCTGGAAACAGTGGCCTGCAACTGGCCCAGCGGTTGCGCTCGCTCGACCACATTCCCTTCATGATGCTCAGTGCATTCAACGACGCGGACACCGTGCGGCAAGCCAACGCTTGCGGCGCTCTGAGCTATCTCGTGAAACCGATTGACGTGGCCCAATTGGGGCCAACTGTCGCCGCTGCGCTGGCCCGTGCCAGCGAGCTGCAGGGGCTTCAGGGGGAACGCGGTCAGCTTCAGTCCGCACTGAACAGCGAAAGGGACATCAGTGTGGCCATCGGCATCACCATGGCGCAAAAGCAAATGACCCGGGACGTGGCCTTCAACATGCTGCGCGACGCCGCACGTGCCCAGCGATGCAAGCTGGCCCGTGTGGCAGCCGACGTGATTCACGCTTGCGAGCGCCCTCGCTGACGCCACTCCCGAGATCAGGGTTTGAGCTGCCGCACCCGGTTGATGGCCATGGCCGCAGCGGCGGTGCGGGTTTCCACCCCCAGTTTGGGCAGGATGCGCTCCAGGTGTTTTTTGACCGTGGCGGGGCTGGCGCCCACGATGTCGGCAATGTCGCGGTTGATCTTGCCCTGCACCACCCAATACAGCACTTCGGCCTCGCGGGCGGTCAGGCCAAAGGCCTGCACCAGCGCCTCGATCACGCTGGCGTCGTTGGTTTCCTGCATCACGATCAGCCAGTCGCCGCCCTCCCCCACGCCGTCCGGGGCCAGTTCCACCTCGCTGTTGCCCGTGTGCTGGTGCAGCCGAAAAGTCAGGCGGCGCGGCCCACGGTCCAGCGTCAGGCGCGGGGGTTCGTGGGGCTGTGAATTTGAGGCAAAAAATGCCTCTGGCGCTTGACTGTATTGAATATTACGCTGCAACCATTGCAGCAAATCGGGTGGGGCAAACCCGGTGGCAGGGCCGCAGTAGCGCGCCAGCAGCTCGCGGGCCAGGGCGGTTTGCCACATCAGGCGGCCGTCGCGCTCGCGCACGGTGATGGAGGCGTAGCCAAAGGCGTCCAGCGCGTTGCGGGCCTGGCGCTGTTCCACCGCGCCTTCGCGGGCTTTGCGGGCGGTGTTGATGTGCACACCCATGCGGGCCATCACCTCACGCGGTTTCACGGGCTTGGTCACGTAGTCCACCCCGCCGGCTGCCAGCGCGGCTTCCAGGTGCTCGGTGTCGGTCAGTCCGGTCATGAAAACAATGGGAATGGCGGCGGTGGCGGGGTGGGCTTTGAGCTGGCGGGCCACATCAAACCCATCCATGCCGGGCATCACGGCATCGAGCAGCACCACGTCGGGCAGGGCCTGCTGGGCGCGGCGCAGGGCGCTTTCGCCGTCCAGCGCCACCAGCACGGTGTAGCCGGCTTCGTCCAGCGCGTCGTGCAGCACGGCCACGTTGTCGGGCACGTCGTCCACGATCAGCACCACGGTGCCGGGCGCTTGGGTGTGTGGGTTACCCAGGGGCATGGGAACGGTCTCCGGTGTGAACGCCTGCGGGGGTTGCCAGCCAACGCTCCAGCGCATCGATTTGGAACGCGTTCAGCAGCCCACGGGCGTGTGCCACAAAGGCGGCGCGGGCCGGGGCGTCAACACCTGGGCTGGCGTCCAACGCGTCCAGCTGTTGGCCCACGCCGCGCACATGGCCCATTTGCACGCTGCGCAGCAAACGGCTGAGCACGTCGTCACTGGGCCGCCAGGCCCCCGGCGCGGCGGCAGGCGGCGGCGCTGGGGCCATGGCGGCCCCGGCCCCCTCGCGCAGCCAGGCCAGGCCCAGTTGGCGGCCCAGCCAGTCCAGCAGGTCGTCGCGGCGCACGGGTTTCACCCAAAAGTCGGCCGGGGTGATGCCCACATCGTTGTCCAGCGCCTGGTCAAACGCGTTGGCCGACACGATGGCGGCAGGCACCACCAGCCCCAGGGCCTGGACGCGGCGCAGGGTTTCCCAACCGTCGATGCCGGGCATGGCCAGGTCCATGAAAATGGCGTGCGGGTGGTAACCCGTGCCCAACAGGTGCAGCGCGTCGTGCCCGCTGGTGGCCAGCCTTACCTCAAAGCCCAGGGGTTGCAGCCAGCGCAGCAACAGGTCGCGGTCGGACTCTTCGTTGTCCACCACCAGCACGCGGCGGCGCTCACCCGAATAACCCGTGTGGCCGGTGCGGGGCGCGGTGGACTGCGCCAGGCGGGTGACACCGGCGCCGTGCAGTTCGGGCAAAAACAGCCGCACCTTGAAGGTGGTGCCCTGCCCCACCTGGCTGGCCACGGTCAACTCGCCCCCCATGAGGTCTGTCAGCATCTTGGCAATGGTCAGCCCCAGGCCGCTGCCCTGGGCCTGGCTGCCGGTGTTGCCCCGGGCAAAGGGCTCGAACACGCGCGCCATGTCTTGCGGCCCCATGCCGGGACCGGAGTCCACCACCTCGAACTGCGCCATTTCGCGGGCATAACCCACGCGCAGCAGCACCTGGCCGCGCTGGGTGAACTTCACGGCATTGCCCAGCAGGTTGATGAGGATTTGCCGCACCCGTTTTTCGTCGGCGCGCACGGTGGCGGGCAGCTTGCCCAGGGGCTCGAACCGGAAATCCAGCCCCTTGGCGTGGGCTTGCAGCTCAAACAGGTGCGCCATTTCGGCCAGCCCTTGCGCAAATGCCATGGGTTGGATGGCCAGGGTGAGTTTGCCCGACTCGATGCGGGCAATGTCCAGCGTGCCTTCGATGATGGACAACAAATGTTCCCCTCCCCTGTGAATGACCTTGATGGCCTGCGCCCGGTGCGGGCCCTGGGGCGAGGGGCAGTCCCCGCCCTCGCCTGCGGGCTCTTTCAGGTCTTCCTGCAGCATCTGCGCATAACCCAAAATGCTGTTGAGCGGCGTGCGCAGCTCGTGGCTGATGGTGCTGATGTAGCGGGTTTTGGCCTGGTTGGCCTGGTCGGCAGCGGCGCGGGCCTGCTCGGCCACCACGCGGGCCTGGTCTGCCGCCTCGCGGGCACGCTCGGCGGCTTCGCGGGCTTGCTGCAGCTGCTCGTCGGTGCGGCGGTGCGAGGCAATTTCCTGCATCAGCAGCTCGGTCTGGCGGTTGGACTCCACCTGCGCCACCTCGCGGCTTTTGTGCGCCAGCACCAGCCACCACGCCACCAGCCCCAGCACCAGCAACAAAGCGGCGTACACATGGGCAAAGCTGCGAACCTCTTGCCAGTGCAGCAAGCCCAACACGGCGGCCAGCAGCGGGGCCAGCACCAGCATCAGCAGCAGGTAGTGCGCCAGCCCGGCATCCAGATAAGGCCACACGCGGCGCGGCAACACCTGGCGCAAAGCCGCACCCCACTGCAGCGACAGGCGTGCGTGGGGCTTGCACAGGTCGCCGCAGCGCGCGTCCAGCGTGCAGCACAGCGAACAAATGGGCCCCTGGTAGGCGGGGCAGTGGGCCATGTCGGGGCCTTCGTAATCGCGTTCGCAAATCACGCAGCGCTGCAGGCGCTGGGCCAGGTAGGTGCCATCGTTCGCCTCGGCCTGCCTTGCCATGTAGTAGCGCCCCCGGGTGGCCCACGCAATCAGCGGGGCAGCCACAAACGCCGTGACCATGGCAATCAACGCCGAAAACGCCTGCGCCATGGGCCCCAGCAGCCCCAGGTGCGCCACAAACGACAGGGCCGAGGCCAGCCCCATGGCGCCCACGCCCACCGGGTTGATGTCATACAGGTGGGCCCGCTTGAATTCAATGCCCTTGGGTGACAGGCCCAGCGGTTTGTTGACCACCAGGTCA
>CAYFFJ010000024.1:0-33685 GCA_964342395.1 uncultured Hydrogenophaga sp. | reverse complement strand
TGCGAAAGCTTTTTGTACGAGCACTTCGAAGACATCTGCGACATCATGAAGGCCTACGACGTGTCCTTCAGCCTGGGCGACGGCCTGCGCCCCGGCAGCGGTGCCGACGCCAACGACGAAGCCCAGTTTGCCGAGCTGCACACCCTGGGCGAGCTGACCCAGGTGGCCTGGAAACACGACGTGCAAACCATGATCGAAGGCCCCGGCCACGTGCCCATGCACATGATCCAGGCCAACATGGACGAGCAGTTGAAGCACTGCCACGAGGCCCCGTTCTACACCCTGGGCCCGCTGACCATTGACATCGCCCCCGGCCACGACCACATTGCCTCGGCAATAGGTGCGGCCATGATCGGCTGGATGGGCACCGCCATGCTGTGCTACGTGACCCCCAAAGAGCACCTGGGCCTGCCCAACCGCGACGACGTGAAGGCCGGCATCATTGCCTACAAAATCGCCGCCCACGCCGCCGACCTGGCCAAGGGCCACCCCAGCGCCCGAGCGCGGGACGAGGCCATCAGCCAGGCGCGCTTCGAGTTCCGCTGGGAAGACCAGTTCAACCTGGGCCTCGACCCCGACACCGCCCGCGAATTCCACGACGAAACCCTGCCCAAAGACAGCGCCAAGGTGGCGCACTTCTGCTCCATGTGCGGCCCCAAGTTCTGCAGCATGAAGATCACCCAGGAAGTGCGCGACTACGCCGCCAAAAAAGGCGTGGCCGCCGACGCGGCACTGGCCGACGGCATGGCCGCCAAATCGGCCCAGTTCCGCGAAGGTGGCGGGGAAATCTACATCCCCATCCAACCCATCGCCACCCAAGGCTGAGGGCCATGAACACCCTGCACATGGGTGTGGCCGGTGCGGGCCTGCTGGGCCGGCTGCTGGCGTTCGAGCTGCTGCAGCAAGGCCACCGCGTCAGCCTGTTCGACCCCGCGCCCAGCCTCACCCAGGCCCCACCGGCGGGCGACCCGGCCCGCGCGGCCGGCTGGACGGCGGCAGGCATGCTCAGCCCCACGGCCGAGCTGGAATGCGCCAACGAGGCCGTGTTCCAGCTTGGGCTGGACAGCCTGCGCCGCTGGCCAGGTGTGGTGGGCACCCTGCAGCAGGCGGGACACGGCGTGGCGCTGACCCACGCCGGCAGCCTGCTGCTGGCGCACAGGGGCGACGAGGGTGCGGCCCAGCGGACGTTGGCACTTTTGAATAAAAAAGCGCCTCCATCGCACAACCCACAAGCACTGACAGCTGCTGAACTGAAAGCACTGGAGCCCGACATCCACGGCCCGGCCCACGCCTGGCTGCTGCCGCACGAAGGCCACATCCACACCGTGCAGGCCATGGCGGCGCTGGGCGCTTGGGCGCTGGACCACGGCGCGGTGTTCCACGGCGGCGGAGCCGGGCAGGTGCTGGCCGTGGCCCCCGGCGAGGTGCACACGCCCCAAGGCAACCACCGCTTCGACCACGTGTTCGACGTGCGTGGCGTGGGCGCGCGGCCAGACTTGCCGGTGCGGGGCGTGCGGGGAGAAATCTTCTGGCTGCACGCCCCCGGCGCGGCCCTGCACCGCCCTGTGCGCCTGCTGCACCCCCGCTGGCGGGTGTACCTGGTGCCCCGCCCGGGCAACCTGGTGGTGGTGGGTGCCACCGAGATCGAAAGCGACGACCGCTCGCCCGTGTCGCTGCGCAGCACGCTGGAACTGCTCAGCGCCGCGCACAGCGTGTTGCCCGGCCTGGCCGAAGCGCGCGTGGTGCACAGCGAAGCCAACCTGCGCCCCGCCCTGCCCGACAACCTGCCCGCCAGCACCCACCAGCCCGGCCTGAGTTGCATCAACGGCCTGTTCCGCCACGGCTGGCTGATCGCCCCGGCCCTGGTGCACCAGGCGCTGCAAACCCTGAACCTGGCCACACCGGCCTCACCCCACCCCGTACCCGCATGAACACCGTGCCCACCCCGCTGCCAAGCGCTTTCACCATCACCCTCAACGGCCAGCCACAGGTGTGCCCGACGGGTTCAACCGTGGCCGACCTGATCGAGCGCCAGCACATCGCCGCAGACGCGGTGGCCACCGCCCTCAACGGCAGCTTTGTGGCCCGCGCCCTGCGGGCCCGGCACGCGCTGCAAGCGGGGGACAGCGTCACCACTTTTCAACCCATCGTCGGAGGCTGATCATGGCTTGGCACATTGGGGGCGTCAGCCTCGACAGCCGGTTTTTCCTGGGCACGGCGGGCTACCCGTCGCCTGCGGTGTTGCAACAGGCCATCGCTGCCTCGGGCGCGCAAGTGGTCACGGTGGGCCTGAAGCGCCAGCTTGAGCATGGCCAGGCACAGGGCTCCACCCCGGGTGAGTTCTACCGCCTCATCCGCGCCAGCGGTGCACACCTGCTGCCCAACACCGCCGGCTGCCGCACCGCCCGCGAGGCCGTGGCGCTGGCGCACATGGCGCGCGAGCTGTTCGGCACGCACTGGCTCAAGCTGGAGGTGGTGGGCGACGACCACACCCTGCAGCCCGACCCCTTCGAACTGGTGCCCGCCGCCGCCGAGCTGGTGCGCGAGGGCTTCGAGGTGTTCCCCTACTGCACCGACGACCTCGTCACCTGCCAGCGCCTGCTGGACGCAGGCTGCCGCATCCTCATGCCCTGGGGGGCGCCCATTGGCTCGGGCCAGGGGCTGCTCAACCCCTGGGCGCTGCGCACCCTGCGCGAGCGCCTGCCCGACGTGCCGCTGGTGGTGGACGCCGGCATCGGTTCGCCCGCACACGCCGTGCAGGCCATGGAGCTGGGCTTCGACGCGGTGCTGCTCAACAGCGCCGTGGCCCAGGCGCACGACCCCGTGGCCATGGCCCGCGCCTTCAAGCTGGGGCTGGAGGCCGGTCGGCTGGCCTGGGAAGCGGGCGTGATGGCCCCACAGGCCATGGCCGTGGCCACCACACCCGTGACGGGACGGCCATTTTTGCTCTGAAATTCATTGCAAATTGCATGTTTTTATATAGCAAACTATTGAATATGAAAAAGCGTTAAAGGCATTTTTATGTATGAATATGCCTCTGAAAAAATGGTGTGGGTGATCGCGGGCAACGACAGCGGCGGTGGTGCCGGCTTGTCGGCCGACCAGCGGGCCATCGCTGCCTTCGGCGTGCACGCCTGCCCGGTGGTGGCCACCGTCACGGCGCAAAACTCGGTGGCCGTGACCCGGGTGGAAGCCGTCAGCGCCGAGCTGCTGGACGCCCAGCTGGCCGCCCTGGCCGCCGACATGCCACCTGCTGCCATCAAAACCGGCCTGCTGGGCAACGCCGAACAGGTGGCCGTGGTGGCACGGTGGGTGGACCAGCTGCGCCAGCAGCACCCCGGCCTGCCCCTGGTGGTGGACCCGGTGCTGCGCGCCAGCACCGGCCGCGACCTGGCCACCGACCCGCTGTGCCAAGCCCTGCGCGACCTGCTGCTGCCCCGGGCCACGCTGATCACACCCAACCGGGCCGAGGCCGCCCGGCTGCTGGGCCTGGCCGAGCCCCCCGCCGCACCCCAGGTGCCCGCGCTGGCCCTGGCCCTGCAGCAACTCGGGGCCCGCAGCGTGGCCATCACCGGGGGCGACGCGGCCACCACTCACGGTGCCCCCCACCGCGCCCCTTGTTGCGACGACTGGCTGGCCAGCCCCCACGCCAGCGGCTGGCTCAGCCTGCCGCGCGTGGCCACCCCACACCACCACGGCACCGGCTGCACCTTTGCCAGCAGCGCCGCCGCCGCGCTGGCGCTGGGTTTTGTGCCCGCCGACGCAGTGGTGCTGGCCAAAATGGCCACCACCGAAGGCCTGCGCCACGCCCACGCCGCCGGGGCCGGGGCTGGGCCCCTCAAACCCCAGCCCGGTTTTGCCCAGCGGCTGGCCAACCTGCCCACCTTCAGCCTGCCCGGTGCCCTGCACCCCGCCACGCCGCTGCAACCCGAGCCGCCAACGCTGGCGGCTGACCAGCGCCACCTGGGCCTGTACCCGGTGGTGGACAGCGCCGACTGGGTGGAACGCGTGCTGGCCGCCGGGGTGCGCACCGTGCAGCTGCGCATCAAAAATCCGCAACAGCCCGACCTGCGCGAACACGTGCGCCGCAGCGTGCAAGCCTCGCGTGCCGTGGGCGCACAGCTCTACATCAACGACCACTGGCAACTGGCCATCGAAGAAGGTGCGTTTGGTGTGCACCTGGGCCAGGAAGACCTGGAAGCCGCCAACGTGGGGGAAATAGCCAGCGCCGGGCTGCACCTGGGCCTGAGCACCCACAGCCTGTGGGAGGTGTGCCGCGCCTGGGCGCTGCGGCCCAGCTACATCGCCTGCGGCCCCGTCCACGCCACGGCCAGCAAAGACATGCCCTGGTTGCCGCAGGGCAATGGGAACGTGGCGTTCTGGTGCCACCTGCTGCCGCTGCCAGTGGTGGCCATCGCGGGCATGGACGCGCCCCGCCTGCGCGACGCTGCCCGCCACGGCGCAGCGGGCGGTGCCCTCATTTCGGCCGTGACGGCCGCCGCCAACCCTGAGGCGGCCCTGGCCGAACTCGCCGCCGCCTGGGTGGCCGGGCGCGGCGATGCCCCCGCCCCCGGCCCCCGCCTGCCACACAGCACCTTGGCCACCGGGTAAAGTTCAGCCCCTGTTTCTGGAGCCCCCATGTTTCGAACCCTGCTGAAATCCAAAATCCACCGCGTGGCCGTGACCCAGTGCGAACTGCACTACGAAGGCTCGTGCGCCATCGACGAAGACCTGCTGGACGCGGCCAACATCGCCGAGAACGAGCAAATCCACATCTGGAACATCAACAACGGCGAACGCTTCATCACCTACGCCATCAAGGGCGAGCGCGGCAGCGGCATGATTTCGGTCAACGGCTCGGCCGCCCGGCGCGCGTCGGCGGGCGACCTCATCATCATCGCGGCCTTTGCCCAGGTGCACGAAGACCAGGTGCCTGGCCACCAGCCCCAACTGGTGTTTGTGGACGACCACAACCGCCAGACCGAACTGCGGCACAAGGTGCCCACGCAAAAAGCCTGAGCCCCCCATGGACAACACCTTGGCGGCGCGCAGCCTGGCGCATGTGTGGCACCCCTGCACACAAATGAAACGGTTGGCCATGCACCCGCCCATTGCCATCGCGCGGGCCGAAGGCCCTTGGCTTTACGGAGAGGACGGCCAACGCTACCTGGACGGCATCAGTTCCTGGTGGGTCACGCTGCTCGGGCATGGCCACCCGGCCATCAAAGCCGCCTTGCGAGACCAGCTGGAACGCCTGGACCACGTGATGCTGGCGGGCTTCACGCACGCCCCGGTGGTGGAATTGTCCGAGCGCCTGTCGGCCCTGACCGGGTTGGGGCACGCTTTCTACGGCAGCGACGGCGCCAGCGCCACCGAAATCGCCTTGAAAATGAGCGCCCATTACTGGCGCAACCAGGGCCAACCGGCCAAAAACCGGTTTGTGGGTTTGGCCGGGGGCTACCACGGCGAAACCATAGGGGCCCTGTCGGTGACGGACATCGCCCTGTTCCGCGAGGCCTATGCCCCCCTGACGCGGCTGTCGGCCACCGTTCCCAGCCCGGACGCACGCGGCGCCTTGGGCACAGAGTCCCCCGCTGACGTGGCGCGCCGCAGCGCTGCGGCCCTGGAGGCCTGGCTGGCAGAACACCACACCACCACCGCCGCCCTCATCCTGGAGCCCCTGGTGCAATGCGCGGCAGGCATGGCCATGCACGACCCCCTGTATTTGCAACTGGCCAGGGCCTTGTGCGACCGCTACCAGGTTCACCTGGTGGTGGACGAAATTGCCACCGGCTTTGGGCGCACCGGCACCCTGTTTGCACACCAGCAAGCGGGCATACGCCCCGACTTCATCTGTCTGTCCAAAGGGCTGACCGGTGGCACGCTGGCCCTGTCAGCGGTGCTGACCACCGACGAGGTCTACCGCGCCTTTTATGAAGACGACGTGGCCAAGGGCTTCTTGCACTCCCACTCCTACACGGGCAACCCTTTGGCCTGCAGGGCGGCGCTGGCCACCCTGGACGTGCTGGAAGCCGACAACGTGCTGGCCCATAACGTTGCATTGGCCCAATCCCTCACGGCGGCGTTCACCCCCCTGAGCACACACCCCAGCGTGCGCCACGCGCGCCACCTGGGCATGATCTGGGCCTGGGACATCGACACCACCCTGGCCGATTTTTCAAGCCGCTACCACCACCACGCCCTGTCTCAGGGCCTGTTGCTGCGGCCCATCGGCCACACCCTTTACGCCATGCCCCCCTATGGCCTGGACAGTGCCGCCGTGGCACATTTGGCCCAGGCCGCGTTCTCGGCCCTGCAACACACACTGGCAGAAGAACGGTGACCCGCAGCTGCTTCGTTACCGGCACCGACACGGGCGTTGGCAAAACCCTGGTGGCCACCGCCTTGCTGCACGCGCTGGCGCGGCAGCACCCACGGGTGATCGGCATGAAACCCGTGGCCGCTGGCGCGCTCTGGGTGGACGGGCACTGGGCCAACGAAGACACCCTGGCGCTGCGCGCCGCCTCGACCGTCACCGTGGCCCCGGAACTCGACAACCCCATCCTGCTGCACGCCCCGGTGTCACCCCACATCGCAGCCCGGCGTGAAGGGCGGCGCATTGACCTCGACCACGTGGTGGCGTGTTACCACGCACTGGCCAGCCAAGCCGACGCGGTGGTGGTGGAAGGTGCCGGGGGTTTTCACGTGCCCCTGTCTGATGACCTCACCGGTGCAGACCTCGCCGTGGCCCTGGACCTGCCGCTGGTGCTGGTGGTGGGGTTGCGGCTGGGCTGCCTCAACCATGCGCTGCTCACCGCAGAGGCCATCCGCCACCGGGGCCTGCACATCGCGGGCTGGGTAGCCAACCGCACCGATCCCGGCATGCTCGCCCCCGAAGACAACCTGGCCTGGCTTCAACACCGGCTGGGAGCCCCCCTGCTGGCAGACATTGCCCATCAATCGCCGCCCGAACCAAAAGCGCTGGCGGCACACTTTGTCCTCCCATGAACATGCCCCTCTCCTCTTGGTTGGACGACATCCCAGCCCAACTCAGCGCCTTGGACGGTGCCCACCTGCGCCGCAAGCGCCGGGTGGTCACGGCCCAAAGCCCTGCCCACCTGACGGTGGACGGCCAACCCATGCTGGCTTTTTGCAGCAACGACTATTTGGGCCTGTCCCACCACCCCGACCTGGTCGCCACCGCCGCCGCCGCCGCCCGGACACACGGCGTGGGGTCGGGCGGATCGCCCCTGGTGTGTGGGCACAGCGCCGCGAATGCAGCGCTGGAGCAGGACTTGGCCCGTTTCGCACAGCTGCCCAGCGCCCTGTATTTCTACGCGGGCTACGCCACCAATGCCAGCATCATTCCCGCCTTGGTCGGGGAAGGCGACGCGCTGTTTTCCGACGCACTCAACCACGCCTGCCTGATTGACGGCGCCCGGCTGTCCAAGGCTGCCATACACCGCTACGCCCACAACGATGTCTCGGCGCTGGAGCAGGCGCTGTCTGACAGCCCCGCCCGGCGCAAGCTGGTGGTGAGCGATGCGGTGTTCAGCATGGACGGCGACGAAGCCGACATCCCCCGCCTGCTGGCCGCCTGCGAGCGCCACGATGCCCTGTTGCTGCTGGACGATGCCCACGGCCTGGGCACGCTGGGCCCCGAAGGCCGGGGCAGCCTGTCTCTGCATGGGCTGACGGGCTCGGGTGCCTCGCGCCGGGTGCTGTACATGGCGACCCTGGGCAAAGCAGCCGGGGTGGCCGGTGCGTTCGTGGCGGGCGACCCCGCGCTGGTGGAGTGGCTGCTGCAAAAAACCCGCAGTTACATCTTTGCCACGGCAGCCCCGCCCATGCTGGCGGCCACGCTGACACGCAGCCTGGCGCTGATGGCGGCGGCAGACGAACGGCGCGCCCACCTGCAACAACGCATCCAGCAACTGCGCCACGGCCTGCAGGCGTTGACGCAGGGCACTCACTGGCAGCTGGGCACCTCTCGCACCGCCATACAACCGCTGGTGGTGGGCAGCAACGAAGAGGCGCTGGCCCTGATGGAGGCGCTGCGCACGCGCGGCCTCTGGGTGCCCGCGATACGCCCACCCACCGTGCCCGAAGGCACTGCGCGGCTGCGGATTGCGCTGTCAGCCGTGCACAGTGCAAGCGAGGTGGACCGCCTGCTGGCCGCCCTGGCCGAGCTGGCACCCCGCCCAGCCCTCACGCCTGCAGCACCGCCGACAGCCAGCCGCGCAGGCTGTTGACGAAGGCCCAGGCCTGCACGCGGGGCAGGTCGTCCAGGCGCACCACCGCCTCTTGCACACGGCCCTGCGCCAAGGCTTGCTGACGGCCCACCCCGGGCAACAAGCCGCAAGCCAGCGGCGGGGTGACCCAGCGGCCATCGATGCAGACCGCCAGGTTGCCCCGCGTGCACTCGGTCAGCTCGCCTGCGGGGTTCCACAGCACGGTGTCAAACACCCCGGCTTCGGTGGGGGCCAGCGCGTCGTAGTGCGCACGGTGGGTGGTTTTGTGGCGCACAAAAGGGCCGTGGGCCTCGGCCAGGGGTTGCGGGGCCAGGCACAGGCGAACGGGTTGCGGGGTGTCGGCCAACGGATGGGCTTCGGCCAGCACCTCACCCCGCGCCGTCAGCAACAGTCGGCCACGCCACAGCCCCTCGGGGTGCTGCTGCGCCACCTCGTCGAGCGCGGCGTGCAGCCGCGCCTCGGGCCAATCGCGGCCAAAACAACGGGCAGACTCGGCCATGCGGGCCAGGTGCGCCGCGCGGTGGCGCCACTGGCCCTCGCACAAGGCCAGGGTTTCCAACAAATCGAAGGGGGGGTGCTGCGTGGGGCTCATGCCGTGGCCTGCGTCAGAAAAGCTTGCTTGTGGCCCCATTCCGCCCACTCGCCATCGGGGTGAGAGCCCCAGGTGATGCCACTGCCCAGACCGCAACGGGCCACCCGCCCGTGCAGCGTGACGGTGCGAATGGGCACGTTGAACCTCACCTCGCCCCCAGGGGCCATGGCCCCCACCGCACCGCAATACACCCCACGCGGGCCGGGTTCCAATTGGCGGATGAGGTCCATGGCCGCCACCTTGGGGGCACCGGTGACCGAGCCACAGGGAAACAACGCCCCAAACGCCGCCGACAGGGTGAGCCCTGGACGGGCGCGGGCGCACACATCGGACGTCATCTGCCACACCGTGGGCAGGGGCTGCACGTCAAACAGGCGGGGCACCTGCACGCTGTGTGGCAGGGCAATGCGCGACAGGTCGTTGCGCAGCAGGTCCACGATCATCACGTTTTCGGCCCTCTCCTTGGGCGAGTTCTGCAGGCCTTGCGACAGGTCCCGGTCGGTGGCAGGTTCGGGGCTGCGCGGTGCGGTGCCTTTCATGGGACGGCACAGCAGCTCGTCGCCGCGCCAGGCCAGGAACAGCTCGGGCGACACCGACAACACCTGTTCGGCCCCAGGCTGGCCACCGTCGCCCGCCAGCCAGGCGGCGTACCCGCCTGGCTGTGCCTGCAACAGGGCGGCAAACAACCGCTGACCGGCCTCGGCATCGGCCACGTCTGGCAAGGCTGCAACCGCAGCCGACGTGAGGTTGAGCTGGTACAGCGCCCCCGCCTCAATGGCCCGGTGGATGCGGTCCAGATCCAGGTCAAAACGGGCGCGGTCGGTTTGCAACGCCCAGTGCAAGGGCTTGGCCGGGCCAGCGGCGTCACACGGGGGCGGCGGATCGGTGTCCACGTCGGCCCAGGCGGCAAACCAGGCCAGTGGGCCCTCGGCTGGGTGGGTGTGCAAGGCGGGGTCAAACGCGGCGGCGGCTTCGTAGCGCACGTGGCCCGCGCACCAGGCGCCCTGGCGCGCCGCTTCGTGGGCGGCATCGAGCACGCCCGCCACCTCGTCAGGCCGGTGGGCCACCCAGGTGCACACGGGCCGTCCAGCGGCCCAGTGCCAGCGCGCCCCGGCTTGGCGCCAGGGGTTGGCAAAGTCGATGTGCGCCAGGTGCGGTGTGACGGTCGCCGGCATCAGGCCGCGCCGATGTGCGGCACCAGCCCAGAAACAAGGCCTGCCGTGGACTGCCCCGCCTTCAGCGCAGCGGTGAAGGCCAGCATGCGGTCGATGGGCTGGCGGGCGCGGGGAATCAGCGCCGGGTCCACGTGCACGGCGTTGTCGCCGGTTTCCAGCACGCGCACCAGCGCGGCCAGGCCATTCATGGCCATCCAGGGGCAATGCGCGCAGCTTTTGCAAGTGGCGCTGTTGCCGGCGGTGGGCGCTTCAATGAAGGTTTTGCCGGGGTTTTGCTGGCGCAAGCTGTGCATCATGCCGTTGTCGGTGGCCACGATGAAGGTGGTGGCGTCCAGCGTTTTGGCGGCATTCAGGATGGCGCTGGTGGAACCCACCGCGTCGGCCAGGGCCACCACGTCGGCGGGGCTTTCGGGGTGCACCAGCACCTTGGCGCCGGGGTGCTCTGCCTTCAGGGCTTCCAGCTCGAAGGCCTTGAACTCGTCGTGCACGATGCAGCTGCCATTCCACATCAGCATGTCGGCCCCGGTTTCGCGCTGGATGTAGCCGCCCAGGTGGCGGTCGGGGGCCCACAGGATTTTGTGGCCCTGCTCTTTCAGCGCCCGCACGATGTCGAGTGCGCAGCTGCTGGTCACCAGCCAGTCGGCGCGGGCTTTCACCGCGGCGCTGGTGTTGGCATACACCACCACGGTGCGGTCGGGGTGCTGGTCGCAAAAGGCCGAAAAATCGTCCACCGGGCAGCCCAGGTCGAGCGAGCAGTTGGCCTCCAGGTCGGGCATGAGCACGGTTTTGTCGGGGCTCAAAATTTTGGCGGTTTCGCCCATGAACTTCACGCCCGACACCACCAGGGTTTGCGCGGCGTGGTCGCGCCCGAAGCGGGCCATCTCCAGGCTGTCGGACACGATGCCGCCGGTTTCCAACGCCAGGTCTTGCAGGTCGGGGTGCACGTAGTAGTGCGACACCAGCACGGCGTTCTTGGCTTTCAGCAGCTCGCGCACGCGGGCCTTCAGGGCATCGCGCTCTTGCGGCCCGGGCTCGCGGGGCACACGCGCCCAGGCGTGGCCGGTGCCACACACGGCGGCGGGTTGGGCGGCTTGGGGTTGGTCAAACGCCACGTCAATGAAGGTCTCACCGGGTTGGGCGGCAACGGAAAAAGCAGGGGTGGTCATGGTCTCAAATGCCTTCGAAGCGCATGGAGTAGTCGGTGGCTTTCACGTCTTTGGTCAGGCCGCCGATGGAAATGCGGTCCACGCCGGTTTCGGCCAGTGCCCGCACGGTGTCCATAGACACACCACCCGAAATTTCCAGGATGGCGCGCCCGGCGTTCAGCTCAACGGCCTGGCGCAGGGTGGGCAGGTCCATGTTGTCGAGCAGCACCATGGTGGCACCGCAGTCGAGAGCTTCATGGAGCTGGTCGAGCCGCTCCACCTCGATTTCCACGAACTGGGCCTGGGGCGCGGTGCGCTGGGCCTGGGCCAGCACGGCGGCCACGCCACCGGCAGCGGCAATGTGGTTTTCTTTCACCAAAATGGCGTCGTACAGGCCCATGCGGTGGTTGGTGCCGCCGCCCATGGCCACGGCGTATTTTTGCGCCACACGCAGGCCGGGCAGGGTTTTGCGGGTGTCCACAATGTGGGCCCGGGTGCCCGCCACCGCGTCCACAAACTGCGCCGTGCGGGTGGCCACGCCACTGAGCAGCTGCAAAAAGTTGAGCATGGTGCGCTCGGCGGTCAACAGTTGCTGGGCCGGACCTGTCATGTCAAACACCACCTCATCGGCCTGGCAGCGCTGGCCTTCGGCCACGCGCCACACCAAAGTGCCGCCAGGCACCACTCGCTGGAACGTGGCCTGCACCCAGGGCGCGCCGCACAACACGGCTGCCTCGCGGGCCAGCACACGGGCGCGCGCCTCTCGCTCAGGGGGCACCAGGGCGGCGGTCAGGTCGCCAGCCCCCACGTCTTCGGCCAGGGCACGGGCGACGTCGGCGGCCACGGTGGCTTCAAAGTCGGGGCCGGTGAAGGGGGTAAAACGTTGGACAAATGTCTGCATGGAAGTGGGCGTGGGGCGGTCAGTGCCGGTGAAGGGGCTTGGAATAGACTCGCCATTTTCGTGCCAAATGGCACATGCCCGGACCCGCAGGGTCTGTTCACCGCGTTTGCCGCCCCACCCATGAGCGATTCCCAAACCCACGCCGCCGCCACGCCTTACGGCACTTTGCCCAGCGCATCGCCCCTGCCACAGCGCCGCCCCATCAGCTTGCCGCGCCTGCAAGACCTGCGCGACAAGGGCGAAAAAATCACCATGCTCACCGCCTACGACGCCACTTTTGCTGCGGTGGCCGACGCCGCCGGGGTGGAGTGCATCCTGGTGGGCGACTCGCTGGGCATGGTGTGCCAGGGCCTGTCCAGCACGGTGGAAGTGACGCTGGAGACCATGCGCTACCACACCGAAAGCGTGGTGCGCGGCCTGCGCCGCGTGCAAGGCACAGCCTGGGTGATTGGCGACCTGCCCTTTGGCAGCTACCAGGAAAGCAAAGAACAAGCCCTGCGCAGCGCCACCGTGCTGATGCAAGCCGGGGCTCACATGGTGAAGCTGGAAGGCGGCGGCTGGACCACCGACACCGTGCGCTTCCTGGTGCAGCGGGGCATTCCCGTGTGCGCCCACTTGGGGCTGACGCCGCAGACCGTGCACGCCCTGGGCGGCTACCGGGTACAGGGCCGGGGAGCCCAGGCAGACGAATTGCGCCGCCACGCGGTGGCCCTGCAAGACGCCGGGGCGTCCATGGTGGTGCTGGAGATGGTGCCCGCCCCGCTGTCGGCGGCGTTGACGGCCGAGCTGCCCACCTGCCACACCATTGGCATTGGCGCGGGCAAAGGCACGGCCGGCCAGGTGCTGGTGATGCACGACATGCTGGGCATCAACCTGGGCAAAAACCCGAAATTTGTGCGCAACTTCATGGACGGCAGCACCAGCGTGCGCGACGCCATGGCCGCCTACGTCAAAGCCGTGAAGGACGGCAGCTTCCCCGACGACCACCTGCACGCTTGGAAGGACTGAACATGAATATCGTCCACACCCCCGCCGACCTGCGCGCGGCCCTGGCCCCGTTCCAATCACCCGCTTTTGTGCCCACCATGGGCAACCTGCACAACGGCCACCTGGACCTGGTGCGCCAGGCCGTGCCCCTGGGCGACGTGACAGTGGCCAGCATCTTCGTCAACCGCCTGCAATTTGGCCCCAACGAAGACTTCGACACCTACCCCCGCACCCTGCAAGCCGACTGCGACAAGCTGGCCGCCGCCGGTTGCCACGTGGTGTTCGCCCCCAACGAGCGCGACCTGTACCCTGAGGCGCAAACCTTCACGGTGGCCCCCGACCAGGCGCTGGCCAACATCCTGGAAGGCCACTTCCGCCCTGGGTTTTTCACGGGGGTGTGCACGGTGGTGATGAAGCTGTTTCAGTGCGTGTTTGCCGAGGCCAAAGGCCCTCGCCACGCCCTGTTTGGCAAAAAAGACTACCAGCAGCTCATGGTGATTCGCCGCATGGTGGAGCAGTTTGCGCTGCCCATCACCGTGGTGGGTGGTGAAACCCAGCGCGCCGCCGATGGGCTGGCCCTGAGTTCGCGCAACGGCTACCTCAGCGCCCCCGAGCGGGCCGAGGCCGTGCAGCTGTCACAGGCCCTGCGCCAACTGGCTGAAGCCGCCCGCACGCTGCCCGCCGGCGCCGACTTTGCTGCCACTTTGGATGCGCTGGAACACGACGCGGTGCAAGCCCTCAACCGCCGGGGCTGGCGCACCGACTACCTCACCGTGCGCCGCCGCCGCGACCTGCAAGCCCCCGCACACGGCGACAGCCTGGTGGTGCTGGGCGCATCGCGCCTGGGCGCCACCCGCCTGATCGACAACCTGGAGTTCTGAGCCCCTTGGTTCAGGCCAGCTCGGCTTTGGCACCGCGCCCCATGAGGGCGGCCACGGCTTGAGCGGGTTGGGTATGGCCGTCAAGCAAATCGACCACCGCCGCCACGATGGGCATGTCCACCCCCAGCGTTTGGGCGCGTTGCAGCACGGTGCGGGCGCTGTAAACACCCTCGGCCACATGGCCCAGCGAGGCCACGGCCTGCGCCAGCGTTTGCCCGCTGGCCAGCAGCAGGCCCACGCGGCGGTTGCGGCTGAGGTCGCCGGTGGCGGTCAGCACCAGGTCGCCCAAGCCGCTCAGGCCCATGAAGGTGTCGGCCCGCGCGCCCAGCGCCAGTCCCAGACGGGTCATTTCGGCCAGGCCGCGTGTGACCAGGGCGGCCCGGGCGTTCAGGCCCAGTTGCAGCCCGTCGCACAGGCCGGTGGCCACGGCCAGCACGTTTTTCACAGCCCCGCCCACTTCCACGCCCACGAGGTCGTCGTTGGCGTACACGCGCAGCGTGGGGCTGTGGAAGGCGGCCACCAGGGCGCTGCGCACGTCGGCGTGGCAGCTGGCGGCCACCAGCGCCGTGGGCTGGCCTGCGGCCACTTCTTGCGCAAAACTGGGGCCGCTGAGGGCACCGGCCCTCAAATGGGGGGCCACCTGGGCCTGCACCTCGTGCGGCATGAGACCGGTGCCGGCCTCAAAACCCTTGCACAACCAGGCCACGGGCACCCCCCCGGTGTGGGCCAGGGCTTCCAGGGTGGGGCGCAACGCGGCGGTGGGCGTGGCCACCACACACAGGTCCACGGCACCGGGCTGGGCCAGGTGGGCCCAGGCGGCGGTGTCGAGCGTGCGAATGCCCAACGCCTGGGGCAGCGGCATGCCGGGCAGGTAACGGGCGTTTTCGCGTTCGTGGGCCAGGCACTGGGCCTGTGCCGCGTCTCGCACCCACAGCGCCACACGGTGTGCAGCAGGGTGGCGACAGGCACTCAGGGCCAGCGCGGTGCCCCAGGCACCGGCGCCCAGTATGACGATATTCATAGCTTAAAACGCATACCAGTCAAGCGACAGAGGCCTTTTTTGCTTGAAATTTACTGAGGCGTGCCTTCGGCGGCACGGGTTTGCTGCTGCTGCTCGTACATGGCCTGGAAGTTGATTTCCGACAGGTGCACGGGCGGGAAACCGGCGCGGTTGATGAGGTCGGCCACGTTGGCACGCAGGTAGGGATAAACGATTTGAGGGCAGGCAATGCCCATGATGGGGCCCATCTGGTCGTCGGGCAGGTTGCGAACTTCGAAAATGCCGGCTTGTTTGCACTCGACCAGGAACACGGTTTTGTCGGCCAACTTGGTTTGCACGGTGGCGGACACACACACCTCGAACACGCCTTCGGCAGCGGGTTCGGCCGACACGGCCAGCTGGATGTCCACCGTGGGCTGCTCTTGCACCAGCAGGATGGCGGGGGAATTGGGTTGCTCCAGCGAAGCTTCTTTCAGGTAAACGCGCTGGATCTGGAACACGGGCTCAAGGGCTTCGGACATGGTGATTTCTCAGGGTGTGTGAAACAAAAACAGGGCAAAACAAAGCCCGCCGGGCGTGTGCCTGGGGCGGGCGCGAGGGCAATTATGTCAGCCTGCCGAACGCGGCCCGCAGGCGCTGCGCAGCGCGGCGGTGGCCTGGTCCCACAGCACAGCCGATGCGGCGAGCTGCGCCACGGCATCGAAGGGTTTGCGCGTGACCACGGTGCGCGCGCCTTTCAGGATGAGGGTTTTGGCGTCGAGCGACAGTTGCCTGAACGCAGCCTCGGCGGCGTGGCGCTCGGGCCCCAGGGCGTCGCCCATCCAGGCCGTCCAAGCGGCAGCCAGTTCGTGGGCCGCGCCCCACTGGCGCACGCCCGCAAAGGCCCACACGTGGTAGTGCGCCATGCCCTCGGCTTGCAACGTGGGCAGGTCGGCGGCCAGCCGCTGGGCAAACCGGGTGATGGGGTTGGACGCGGGCAACCAGTCCAGCTGCTTGCGCATCAGCGCCAGGCTGTGGGCGCGCAAGTCGGCCTCGGCCACAGCAGGGCCCACGCGGGACACGAGCTCGGCAAACAGCGGCAAGTGGCCGGGGGGGCGGGGGTCGAGCTGCAGCAGTTGGCGTGCGTCTTCTCCCTCGGCTTCGAAGTACCCGGCGTTGTGGAAATAGCCCACCTTCGGCGCAGCCACATCGACGTGGTTGAAGGCCACCGTGGTTTTGGTGTGTTTTTGGCGGTAATCGGTGGCAGCGGTGTCGGGCAGCCAGAACGCGTCCACCTCGATGCTGACCAGCCGCCCGGCAGCCAAGTGTTCTTGCAGGTGGGCGTGCAGGGGCCGCCACACGGTGAGTTCGTGCACCTTCAGCCCGTACAAGCGGCGGATGTCGTCGTGCGAGGGCTTGAAAAACGTCCACTGGTCGCCTTCAAAATCGGCGGTGACCACAAAAGGCAGCATGGCCAGGGGCTCGTGGCCGAAGGCGTGGATCAGCTCAATCCACAGGTCGGCGTAGCAGTTTTTTTCCGTCCAGATGCAGTCTGTCTGGTGCAGGGCGTGCCGCGCCGTCAGCAGGTCGGGCCGCTGCAACACGCTGCAGGCCACTGCGCTCAAACGTTCCACAGCAATGCCCGGGTCTTGGCAGGCCACGCGGCGGTGTCGAGGCCATGGGTTTTGAGCAAGGCCAGCGTCACGCGCTCCAGCCCAAAACCCAGGCAGGCGGTTTGCGCCAGCTCGCCGTCAGCGGCCCGGATGCCGAATTTGGAACTGAAATGCTCCTGGTGCCAGTTGAAAGAGCAGATGGCGGTGGGGTTTTCGCTGGAAATGACCGGCACTTTCAGCTCAAACTTCAGTTTCTGGTCGCGCTGGTTGGCGGCCAGCATGCGCCCGGTGCGGCCGAAAAACGGGTCGTTGGCCACATCGCTTTCCACCGGCAGGCCCAAGTCGAGCAGCAGGCTGCGGGCGCGTTCCAGCCACTGGTTGCGCCAGGCCACCACCACGTCGGGCGAGCCCACGCGGATGTATTCACGCATGCGAAACGACTGGAAACGGGTGGGTTCGTCAGACGGTTCGTGCCGGAATATCCAGTTCAGCGTGGTGACCAGCCGCCCCTCGGGACGCAACTGGCCGCTGAACAACGGGTACACGGGGTAGCAGGCAGCGGGGGTCATCATCACGTCGGTGATGCCCAACACGTCTTCCCAGCGCT
Organism: uncultured Hydrogenophaga sp.; assembly: GCA_964342395.1. Lineage (GTDB taxonomy): Bacteria > Pseudomonadota > Gammaproteobacteria > Burkholderiales > Burkholderiaceae_C > UBA2334. The sequence goes on along the minus strand of CAYFFJ010000024.1, from coordinate 16,553 downwards.
CACCGCCGGCGGCCTTGGCGGCCATGGCGTGGGCCTCGGCGTCTTTGCCGAAAAAGCTGTGCACCGAGCCGATCAGGTGCGGAAAGTTGCCCAGGTAGCCCATGGTTTCGATGAGCTTGCGGGGCACCACGGGCGGGAAGGTCATTTCCTCGGCCCCGTCGTCTTGTGCCACGCGGGTGACCAAGGCATTGAAGCGTTGCAACACGTCTTCAAACTGCGGACCAAAGCCACTGACCCCCCGCACACCAGAGGGCAGCATCCAACCCTGCTCGATCAGGTCCGTGCGGAACTGGGCCACGTCTTGTTGAAACACATCGGTCGTCATGGGGGTCCTTTTTTACAAGCTGTCTTTCACGACCAGCAGCAGGGATGCGCTCTTGGCCGCGATGCGTTCGTTGGACACCATCAACGCCCCGGACAGGGCATCGCGGTAAATGCGGGCCACGCTCAGCGGCCCCTGGTTGCTGAAGCCGGGAATGCCCAAAATCTGCAAGGCGTCATGGATGATGCCGGGCGCGGCCTCGGAGCAAGCGGTTTTCAGGCTGTTGAGCTTCAAGGCCCAGCCCATGCCCGCCAGGGCCGCCGTGTCTTGCCCGCTGGCCACCAGCGCGTCGAATTCATCGGCCACGCCTTGCCAGTGGTGGCGCATGGTTTGCACTTTCACCAGCAACTCGGCCAGGCGCAGCGCGGACGGCGGCGTGGTACCCGGGCTTTTGCGGGCCTGGCCGCGCACCAGCGTGGCGGCTTTGGCGTAAGCCCCATGGGCCAGACCCCACCACAGGGCTGACCACAAAATGTGTGAAAACGGCACCATGCTCTGCGACGCAATGTCGGCAAAAGGCTCGGGCAACACCTGATCGACATGGCCTTGGGTGTCCAGCACAAAGCCGGGGCTGCAGGTGCCCCGCATGCCCATGGTGTCCCAGGTGGTGGTTTGCACCAGGTTGGCCTGGGCTGCGGGCACAAACACCAGCGCCTGGTCGTTGGCCGAGGCGTCGGGGGCGCGGCGGCAGGTCACCAAAATGGCATCGGCATGCGCGCAATAGGAGCCGGTGGTGGCCTCCTTGCGCAGGGTGAACCGGTCACCCTCGCGCTGCACCGCGCAAATGCTGGAGCGCGTGTCGCCAAACGTGCCCACCTCGGATGTGATGGAAGCCAGCAGCGTTTGCTGCTCGCACAAGGCCCGCAGCCGGTCGGTCACAAAAGCCGAGCCTTGCACGTGCCGGGTGAGACAGGCCACCTGGCTGTAATGCATGGCCAACACCATGGCGCTGGAGCCGCAATGCTGGGCCACGGCCGCCACCAGTTCGCATTGTTCGCGCATGCCCAGCCCCATGCCACCCCACTCAGGCGACACCGGCGCAGACAACAGACGCTCTTCGCGGAAAGACGCCAAAGACTCGGCAGGGAAACGGCCCCGCGTGTCCACGTCGGCAGCATGTTCACCGGCCACCGCCGGGCTTTTCAGGCCCTTGAGCCACGTGGGGAAATGGAAAGCTTCGGCCATGGTGAACACGCTCCAAACAGGCATGGCCCCAGCGGCGGCGATCAGGCTGACCGCAGGGCAACCGGCCGGGGTTTGCCGTTATTATCCAGCGCGAAAAGTTCCTCCTTCAATTGAAACCAATTGCAACCCGCCGACGCCAGCCACCATGAATGACATCGAAACCCAAATCCGACGTGTGCTGGCCGAACAGGGGGGGCTGAGCAAAGACGCCCAGGCCCTGGCGGTGAATGAAGACCTGCAGCAGGCAGGCATGACGTCCTACGCCAGCGTCAACGTCATGCTGGGCCTGGAGGCCGCGTTTGACGTGGAGTTTCCCGACCACATGTTGTCGCGCACCGTTTTTGCCACCATCACGTCAATGGCCGCAGCCATCCACCAGCTGCGCGGCTGACCACTGCCCAGCACAACACGGCAGGCCCGCTTGACCCCAGACGCCACGCCCGCCCACCGGGTCGTCCTGAGCGACCTGGAGCACGGCTGGTCTTGGTGCACGGCACCGGTCGGAGCCCCCGTCCCCACACGGTGGCACGCCATCGGGCGTGCGGGCACTGCGGTGTCTTTGGCGGGTGGCACCGCCCCCACCTCCTTCCCTGACGACACTGACGCCTGGTACCGGCTGGTGTTCGACCACCCCTGGCCCGGTGACACGTCCACACTGAGCCTGGATTTGGCAGGCTTGGCCACCGATTGCCGCGTGTGGCTGAACGGCGAGCCCCTGCTGCACAGCCAAAACATGTTTTTGGCCCACACACTGCCCCTGAACACCCCGCTGCGGGTGCAAGGCAACGAACTGCTGCTGCACTTCGAGGCCTTGTCCGTGGCACTGGGCCACAAGCGCCCCCGCCCCGCCTGGCGCACGCCGATGGTGTCGCACCAGCAACTGCGCTGGGTGCGCACCAGCCTGCTGGGGCGCATGCCCGGTTGGTCGCCCCCCATGCCCCCGGTGGGCCCGTGGCGGCCTGTGGCATTGAGTCGCCAGCTGCCCGACCGGCCGGTGCACACCCACTGCCGCACACACCTTCAGGGCGCAGACGGGGTGTTGAACGTCAGCTGCAGCTTCGCAGGCGCCCCCCCGTCAGACTGGACCGTGCACCTCACCGGCCAGGGCCTGCGCGCCCAAGCGGTGCTGACACCCACTGGCCCCAGCACCCTCACCGCCCAGCTGACGCTGCCCAACGTGCCACGCTGGTGGCCCCACACCCACGGGGACCCTGCCCTGTTTCAGGTCACGCTGCACCCCCCGCACGGCGCAGCCCCCCAGCCCTGTGGCGCCGTCGGGTTCAGGCACACAGAGGCCGATCAGGCTGGCGGGGGGTTTGGGCTGCGCGTGAACGGCACACCGGTGTTTTGCCGGGGTGCCTGCTGGATGCCCCTGAACCTGGCCACCCTGCGCGCAGAGCAGGCCGATTACCGGCAAGCCTTGACCCAGGCACGCGACGCGGGCATGAACATGCTGCGAGTGCCGGGCAACACGGTGTACGAAGACCCGGTGTTTTTCGAGCTGTGCGACGAACTCGGCATCCTGGTGTGGCAAGACCTGATGTTTGCCAACATGGACTACCCCGTGGAAGACCCGGGGTTTGCCGCCAGCGCCACGGCCGAAGTGGCCCAGCAGGCGGCGCACTGGGGTGCCCACCCTTGTGTGGCCGTGGTGTGTGGCAACTCGGAAGTGGCTCAGCAAGCCGCCATGTGGGGGGCGCCCAAAACCCGTTGGCACCAGGCATTTTTCACCGAACACCTGCGCACGGTGGTCGAACCGGCCGTGCCGGGAGCCGTGTATTGGCCCTCCAGCGCCCACGGTGGGGCCTTTCCCCACCAACCCAACACGGGCACGTCGTCGTATTACGGCGTGGGGGCTTACAAGCGGGGCCTTGACGACGCCTTGGCCAGCCGCGTGTCGTTTGCCACCGAATGCCTGGCGTTTGCCAACATCCCTTCCGTCAGCACGCTGCGCAGAGCCCCCTGCGGGGAAATGCCCCAGGTGCACAGCGCGGCCTGGAAAAGCCGCGTGTACCGCGACCAAATGGCCGGGTGGGACTTTGACGATGTGCGCGAACACTACGTGGAACGTCTGCTGGGCCTGCGCCCCGATGAATTGCGCGCCACCGACCCGGCCCGCCACCTGACCCTGGGCCGCGCCGTGGGAGCCGAAGTCATGTCGCGCACCATGGCCGCCTGGCGCAGTGCCGACTCGGCCTGCCGCGGTGCCCTGGTGTGGTACCTGCGCGACCTGTGGGCAGGTGCCGGCTGCGGGTTGGTGGACGACCAGGGCGTGCCCAAAGCCGTGTTCCACGCACTGGCGCGGGTGCAGCAACCGCTGCTGGCCACCTGGGTGGACCAGGGCCTCAACGGTTTGTCGCTGCACCTGGTGAACGACACCGCCCAACCCCAAACAGGCCAGGTGGAGGTGGTGCTGTACACACAAGGCAGCACCCGCGTGGCGGCCTGCCAGGTCGGCGCAACGGTGGCGCCGCACCAAACCTGGGTCTGGCCGCTGGCAGAGGGCTTGCCCGGCTTCCTGGACGTGACCTGGGCGCACCGTTTCGGTCCCCCTGCCGTGGAGCTGGTGGTGGCCACCTGGCGCAACGCCCGAGGCGAGCCACTGGGGCAAGCCCTGTATTTCGATCCCAAACTGATGCTGAACTTTCAAGGTGAGCCGGGCCTGGCGGCCCAGGCCACACAAACGGAACCCGGTTGCATCGAGGTGACGGTGTCCACACAGGCCACCGCGTTGGGTGTTCACATAGAGGCGTCACCCGGTTGGCAGGCGCACGACGACTTTTTCCACCTGCCCCCAGGCGGCCAGGCCACCGTGCGTTTCTCGGGCCAGGGCCACTGGCACGCCACGGTGGCAGCACTCAATGCCCGCCAGCGGGCCACGGCCACCCTGACCTGACATGCCAAACGCCACGGAAGCCTTTTACTTCGGTCCACCCGACCGCCCCTTGATGGGTTTTTGGCACGCCCCCCGTGCACCGGCAAAGCCCCTGGCGGTGCTGCTGGTGGGCCCCTGGGGCATTGAAGGCATGAACCTGCAACGCACCTGGCGGCACTTTGCCCAGGACTTGGCGGCGCAAGGGTTTCCGGTGTTGCGGTTTGACTGGGACGGGTGCGGCGACTCCCACAGCCCACCTGACGAAACCGATCTGTGGCCGCTGTGGAACGCGTCGCTGACACACGCCAAACACGTTGCACTCACACGCGCCGGTGTGGGACAGGTTGCGCTGGTGGGCTTGCGACTGGGCGCATTGCTGGCCGCACACCACGCCCACAGGGAGCTGAACCATGTGTGTGGCCTGGTGGCAATGGCACCACCGCGAAGCGGACAGGCTTTTGTTCGCGAACTGAAAATGCTGGAAGCCAGCACCCACCCCACGTCGGCGCCCGAACCGTGGGAGCTGGTGGCTGCGGGCTTTGGGTTGAGCAAGGCCACCGCAACCTCACTCAGGCTGGTGCGCCTGCCTGACGCCTTGCCTGGCCTGCCAGTGGCATTGGTTGACCGAAAAGAAGCCCCCATCGGGACCGACTGGACTCGCCAGCTGGCTGCGCACGGCAGTCCGACGGGGTATGCAACGGCAACAGGATACCCCGGCATGCAACAGCCGGCGTATGAGGTCGTGCCTGCGCAGCAATTTTTCAACGAAGCCACCTCGAAACTGCAACAGTGGGCAGATGCGGCCAGCCCTGGCGGCTATCGTGCGTCCCTGCACCCAGGACAACCAACCGTGTTGATGCCCCACCGTGCGACCCGGGTACGTGAATGGGCCACACCGCCTTTCGGTGCCAAAGACATGGTTGCCATAGTGGTGCGGTCCGCACGCGAAACCGTCCGAAACACCCGCCCCGCACGCGCGGTGCTGGTGCTCAACAGCAGCACGGAGCACAGGGTTGGCCCCAACCGTTTTTGGGTTGACTGGTCCCGTGACGTGGCTTTGCAAGGGCTCACCGTCGTTCGCCTGGACTTGCCCGGCATCGGTGAAAGCGAAGGCGGGTACGCACCAGCGGCCAGCCAGGTGTACCGGGCGGATGCCGTGAACAGCATCCGCCAAGCCATGGATTGGCTGGAAAAGCAGCTGGGCACCCAACAATGGGCCTTGGCAGGCCTTTGCTCAGGGGCGTACCACGCCATCAGTGTGGCGCTGCACGATGAACGCGTGGACAGGGTCATCGCCATCAATCCGCTGGTCTTTCCTCCCACGAGCGTGCAAAACCTTGACCTCACGACGGGCAGCGCCATGCAACACATGGTGGCGGCCCACACACTGAAATCGGCCAAAGACCCCCAACGCTGGCTGCGGCTGCTGCGTGGGGAGTCAAATGTCAGTTTGATCGTGCAATCGCTGGTGGGACGCACCCGCACCAAGCTTGTCAAGCAGGGGCTTGACCTGGGGCGCTGCCTGAAATTGCTGCCCGCCACGCCACTGGCCACCGGCCTGGCCGCCGCCACGGCGCGGGGCTGCCGGTTTCATTTTGTGTTCGAAGCCAACGAACCCGGCTGGGCCATCCTGAAGGAAGACATTGGCAGCCTGGCAGACCGCATGCTGGCCAATGGCCGGTTCACCCTTGACGCCATTCCCAACGGCGGACATTCCTTTGCCACGCTGGAGGGCCGGGCCAGCATGCTGGAACGCACACAAGCCCGCCTGCACGCATGGGACAACACGCCGGGTTGAACCGCATCAGGCGTTCAACAAAGGCAACAGCCCTCCCCGGGCATCCAGGGCGTGCAAATCATCGCAGCCCCCCACGTGAGTGCCGCCGATGAAAATTTGGGGCACCGAGGTGCGTCCCGTCAGTTCGGCCATGTGTTGGCGCAACTCGGGACGGATGTCCACGCGCACCTCTTCCAACTGGGCCACCCCCCGGTCTGCCAGCAGTTGCTTGGCACGGATGCAATAGGGACACGTGGCAGTGAGGTAAATTTTGACGGGTTGCATGTGGGCTCCGAGACAAATACGAGCGACAAACGCAGAAGGCGGGGCAACAGGCCTCAGCCTTTTTCCACGGGCAAACTGGCCTCACGCCAAGCCCCCATGCCCCCCGACAGCGACACGGCCTTTTCGTAGCCCAGCCGGGTGGCAATGGCCACCGCTTTGCGGGACCGGATACCGCTGACACACACCAGAATCACAGGCGTGGCTTTGTTCTTCACCGCAGCGGCCAATTTGGCTTCCAGCTGGCTCAAGGGAATGTTTTTGGAGCCTGCGACATGGCCGTTGGCGTACTCGGCCGGTTCGCACACGTCCACCACCACCGCTTTTTCGCGGTTCATGAGCATCACCGCTTCGTTGGCGTTGACATCACCGGCACGTGCGCCGCGCGACACCACCGGCCACAACAGCATGGCGGCGGAAGCGATGGCAATGGCAAACAGTGTCCAGTTATCGATAAAAAAATTCACTTTTGTCCTTTCGCCGTGGCCACTTGGCACGGCTGGGTGATGGGGCCAGAAAAATCAACAGCCTGCGATTCTAAAATGCGGTCCTGTTTCGCGCCCGCTTGGGGCCTGACAGCCCCGTTTCACCCTCCCGCACCGCACACCACCATGTACAAACTCGTCCTCATTCGCCACGGCCAATCGACCTGGAACCTGGAAAATCGTTTCACTGGCTGGTGGGATGTCGATGTCACGCCCACCGGCGTGGAACAGGCCCGCAACGCGGGCCGCCTGCTCAAGGCCGAAGGCTACGAATTCGACGTCGCCTACACCAGCGTGCTCAAGCGTGCCATCCGCACCCTGTGGCTGACATTGGACGAAATGGACCGCACCTGGCTGCCCGTGCTGAAAAACTGGCGCCTGAACGAACGCCACTACGGCGCCCTGCAAGGCCTGAACAAAGCCGACATGGCCAAACAATACGGCGATGCCCAGGTGCTGGTGTGGCGCCGCAGCTACGACACCCCACCACCCGCCTTGGAGGCTACCGATGTCCGCAGCGAACGCAGCGATCCGCGCTACGCCAAACTCGACCCCGCCGACGTGCCCCTGACCGAGTGCCTGAAAGACACCGTGGCCCGGGTAATGCCGTTCTGGAACGACGCCATGGCGCCCGCCATCAAGGCCGGCAAACGCATCGTGGTGGCCGCGCATGGCAACAGCATTCGCGCCTTGGTGAAATACCTGGACGGCATCTCCGACAACGACATCGTGGGCCTGAACATCCCCAATGGCATTCCGCTGGTGTACGAGCTGGACGAAAACCTCAAACCCATTCGCCACTACTACCTGGGCGATGCCGAAGCCGCAGCCGCCGCTGCCGCTGCGGTGGCCAGCCAGGGCAAGGCCTGATATTTGTCGGGTAGGAGGGGCTTTGCCGGGAACCGGCAGCCCCCGGCGTGCTCTCAGGTGTATATTGAATTTCAGTCCTTTTTTGAAAGCACGTGACATGGGGCAAAAGCTCAAAATCGCAGGTTGGGTGGCCGTTGGGGCCATGGCCGGGGCACTCACCACGGTGCAACTGCAGGCCACCGCCCGCGCAGGCATGGCGCCGTTGCCATTGGCCGAACTGCAGCAGCTCGCAGCGGTGTTCGGCATGGTCAAGTCCGACTACGTGGAGCCGGTAGACGACAAAAAGCTGATCTCCGACGCCATCTCGGGCATGGTGTCCAGCCTGGACCCCCATTCGCAGTATTTTGACAAGAAGTCCTTCAAGGAATTCCGCGAAGGCACCTCGGGCAAATTCGTGGGCGTGGGCATTGAAATCACCATGGAAGACGGTGTGGTGAAGGTGGTGTCGCCCATCGAAGGTTCACCCGCCTTCCGCGCCGGGTTGAAAACCAACGACCTGATCACCAAAATCGGCGACACGGCCGTCAAAGGCCTGTCCATCAACGATGCGGTCAAACGCATGCGTGGCGAGCCCAACACCAAAGTCAGCCTCACCATCTTTCGCAAGGACGAAAACCGCAGTTTCACGGTCACCATCACGCGCGAGGAAATCAAAACCCAAAGCGTGAAATCGAAGGCGATCGAGCCTGGCTACGGCTGGCTGCGCGTGTCCCAGTTCCAGGAACGCACGGTGGAAGACTTCGCCCGCAAACTGGAAGAAATGTTGAAAGCCGACCCCAAAATGAAGGGGCTGGTGCTGGACCTGCGCAATGACCCAGGCGGCTTGCTCGACGCGGCCGTGGCCATTTCAGCGGCGTTTTTGACCGAAGGTGTGACCGTGGTGTCCACCAATGGCCAGCTGGAAGAAAGCAAGTTCACCTACAAGGCCGAGCCGCAGTTTTACCAGCGCCGTGCCGGCCCCGATGCCATCCGGCAACTCACCCAGGCCACCGGCGGCAAGTTGAAAACCTTGCCCATCGTGGTGCTGGTGAACGAAGGATCGGCCTCGGCCAGTGAAATCGTGGCCGGTGCCCTGCAAGACCACAAACGCGCCACCATCATGGGCAGCCAGACGTTTGGCAAAGGCTCGGTGCAAACGGTGCGCCCTCTGGGGCCCGACACGGGCATCAAACTCACCACCGCGCGCTACTACACGCCCAGCGGCAACTCCATCCAGGCCAAAGGCATCGTGCCCGACGTGATGGTGGACGAAACCGAAGAAGGCAACCTGTTCACCGCGCTGCGCACCCGCGAAGCGGACCTGACCAAACACCTGACCAACGGCAAAGAGCCTGCCCACGAGCCCACTGCCGCAGAAAAGGCCGCTGAGGCCGCTGCCGAGAAAGTGCGGGAAGAAGACCGCGAGAAAGCCCGCCTGCGCCTGGAAGAAGAAACCAAAAAGAACCCAGGTGGCCGCGTGTTGCCCGAGTTCGGCAGCGACAAAGACTTCCAGCTGCAGCAGGCCCTGAAGCAGCTCAAAGGCCAACCGGTGCTGGTCAGCAAAACGCTGGCCGCACGCAAGGACGAGAAAAAAGACAATTGAACGACACCCAGCTGCTGCGCTACTCCCGCCACATCCTGCTGGACGAACTCGGGATCGAAGGCCAGGAAGCCCTGCTGTCGGCCCGCGTGTTGATGGTGGGCGCAGGAGGCCTGGGCTCTGCGGCCGGGCTTTACCTGGGCAGTGCGGGCGTGGGCCACCTCACGGTGGTGGACCACGATGTGGTCGACGCCACCAACCTGCAACGCCAGGTGGCGCACACCCTGGCCCGCGTGGGGCAGCCCAAAGCCGAATCGCTGCGCGAAGCGATTGCACAGATCAATCCCGACGTGACCGTGCACCCCGTGTTGCAGCGGGCCGACGCGGCCGCGTTGCGCACACTGGTGGCCGGTGCCGACGTGGTGCTGGACTGCACCGACAATTTTGCCACCCGCCACGCCATCAACCGCGCCTGCTTTGCGCTGGGCAAGCCCCTGGTGTCGGGCGCGGCCATCCGGCTGGACGGGCAACTGAGCGTGTACGACCCGCGCCAGGCCACGTCACCTTGCTACGCCTGCGTGTTCCCCGATACCAGCGGTGTGGAGGAAACCCGCTGCGCCACCATGGGGGTGTTTGCGCCGCTGGTGGGCATCATCGGCAGCATGCAGGCGGCAGAAGCACTGAAATTGGCCAGTGGCATGGGCTCGGGCCTGGCCGGACGGCTGCTGATGCTGGACAGCCGCCGCATGGAGTGGACCGACATTCGCCTGCCGCGCCAACCCACCTGCCCTGTGTGCGCCGGTCGGCACCCGGGCTGCTGACGCTCACACTGCCATGTAGCGGCCCGGCCGGTGGTTGACCGCCAAGGTCACATTCAGCGCCACGGCACCCGCCACCGACCACGCAATTTGCGGCCAGGGCACAAAGGCCAACGCCGCCAGCACGATGGCGCAGTCCAGCCCCATTTGCAGGTGACCGGCACGCCAGCCCCGGGTTTCTTGCAGGTACAGCACCAACACATTGAACCCGCCCAGGCTGGCGCGGTGGCGAAACAGCATGAGCATGCCTGCCCCCGCCAACAACCCCCCCATGGCCGCCGCAAACGGTGTGGCCAAGATGGCAATGCCCACCCAATGGGGCAAAGCCTCGGCAAAAAACGACAGCAGGCTGACCGCCGCCAAGGTTTTCAGCGTGAAGGCACGGCCCATGCGGCGCCAAGCCAGCCAGTAAAACGGGACGTTGAGGGCAAAAAACACCAGACTGAAATTCCAACCCGTGGCGTAGTGCAACAAAAATGCAATGCCTGCCGTGCCCCCCGTCAGCAAGCCCGCCTGCCTGAACAACACCACCCCCAGCGCCACGAACAGCGTGCCGGTGACGAGCGCCTGCACGTCTTCGTGCGGGCGGTGGCGGCTGGAACGGGCAGCAGCAGGCGGGACAGTGGGTGTGCTCATAGGGGGCGGATTGTTCCACGCCTTTGGGTGCCCCGGTTTGACCCAGCTCAGGCGGTGACGATCCAGCCTTCCAGTGGGTCCAGATCGGCGGGCAACCCCCACTGCGCGTCGCCCGCGCGGTGGCGCTGCAAAGCCCAGGCCGCCTGCACCAGGCACAGCACGGCGTCGAGCTTGTCACCACGGGCATCGGCCAGCAATGCATCGGCCTGGGCGGGGCTGAGCTTGAGGCGCAGGCCCAGGCGGGTGCGCCCCTGCTCCAGCGCAGTGAGCAGGTCTTTGCGGGCCAGCCAGCGCTGGGAGGTTTGTTGGGCCACGTCGTCACTTTTGTAGCTGCGGGCCCCTCCCAGCAGCTCGCGGGCGAGCAGGCCGGGGTAGGCCTCCAGCGCCACCCGTTGCGGGGCTGGGGGTGCCGCACCTGCGTGCAACCCCGGCAGCGTGGCGCCCGCATCGAGCAGCACAGGCACACCGGCGTGCAGCATCCAGGCCACGGGCGGGTTGACCCACTTCATGCTGGGGCTGGAGCCCGCCGGGCGGTCGGTGGCGCGGTGGGCAAACTTGCCGCCCACCGGTCGGGCGTCGCAAAAGGCTTTGAACCGCACGCGGATGTCGGCCCGCGGCAAACCGGCAAAGTGGCGCATGCACGGTTCCCAGGCGGTGGGCCACCCCAGAGCCGTCACCAATTCGCGCGGCAGTCCGAACGGCAGGTCGAACCCGCCCACCCAGGCACCTTGCTGCAAACGTGCCGACCACGCCGCCAGGCTCGCAAAACTTTCTGTTTTGTGCAGCTTGACGACGGTACCCAGCAAGCACCCGGATGCCAAAACGATGTTCTTTCTGGCGGTGGGGCTGCTGGAGAAATCGCAGCCGATCAACTCGGCTTCAGGGGAAACGGCGGTGGTCATTCACAGGGCTCGCGCACCGTCAGCCCCCCACGTTCACACCCGGCCCACAATGGACGCGGTGGCCATCAGTTCTTCCAGCAACGCCATGCTGACTTTGCCGGACACGCCATACGGGTCAAACTCGGGGCGCTCGGAGTACTTCAGCACGATGGAGGTGTTGAGCTTGGCCAGGTTGACCTGCCCCATGGTCCAACCGCCAAAGTGGCGTTCGGTGATTTCTTCGTAGTGCAGCAGCTGCACGGCCATGTGGCGGTCATCGCGGATGATTTGGGCATACAGCTCGTTCACCGCCGAGCGCCCCCCTTCAATGGCCTGCAAGAAGATGCCGCCGCCGTAACACAGCACACCGGTGATGCCGTTTTCGGGGTTGTGGTGGCGGGCGCTGGTCAAAATGGCGTCAATGGCCGATTTGTCGTTTTTGTCGGCGGCGCGGCTCACGTAAAGCAGTCGGATCAACATGGCATCAGCCTTTCCGGGGAATGAGGGACAGAAACTCGCGGCGCAGGTTAGGGTCTTTCAGGAACACGCCGCGCATGACCGAGTTGATCATTTTGCTGTCCATGTCCTTCACGCCACGCCAACCCATGCAGAAATGGGTGGCCTCCATGACGATGGCCAGGCCATCGGGCGAGGTTTTTTCCTGGATCAAATCGGCCAGCTGCACCACGGCCTCTTCCTGAATCTGGGGGCGGCCCATGATCCACTCGGCCATGCGTGCGTATTTGGACAAACCGATCACGTTGGTGTGTTCGTTGGGCAACACGCCAATCCACACCTGCCCCATGACGGGGCACAGGTGGTGGCTGCAAGCGCTGCGCACGGTGATGGGGCCGACGATCATCAACTCGTTGAGGTGCTCGGCATTGGGAAACTCAGTGACGGAAGGGCCTTGCACGTAGCGGCCCTTGAACACCTCGGTGAGGTACATCTTGGCCACGCGGCGGGCGGTGTCTTTGGAGTTGTGGTCGTTCTCGGTGTCGATGACCATGCTCTCCAGCACACCTTGCATTTTGGCGGCCACTTCTTCCAGCAATTGGCCAAGTTCACCGGGCTGGATGAATTCGGCGATGTTGTCGTTGCCGTGGTAGCGCTGGCGGGCGGCGGCGAGGCGCTCGCGAATTTTGACGGACACCGGGGTGCCTGCGTCGTCGTCGATGGGGGTCATGTTGGGCTGCCCGTTCAAAGGGAATGGCTGTTGCGGAAGCGTTGAGAACAATGCTATCACCGGGTTCATTTCGTGACCGCACGGCGCTCTTGACCCTTTGTTTTTAAAGGTTTTTAGGCATCAATCGCTTGAATTTAATGAATAGTTAGCTACATATTTAAAAGTACTCAATCAATACCGGTGGCCACTGATGAACAACACAGCCCGCATCAGCCCAAATGCCACACGGTCCCACACACGTTGTCGCCACGGCCTGCGCCGCAGCGCCGTGTGGTCCAGCGGTTCGGCGGCATGCGTCCAAGCATGCACCAGGTGCTGGTGCACAGCACTGGCAAAGGTCGCATCGGTGCTGACGATGTTGGCCTCGCGGGCCAGCAGCAAACTCAAGGGGTCCAGGTTGCTGGAGCCCACGGTGGCCCAACGGCGATCCACCACAGCCACCTTGGCATGCAGGGCGCTGAGCGTGTATTCCCGCAACTCCACCCCGCCGTCCAGCAACTGTTTGTACACCGGACGGGCGGCGTGGTAGTGCATAAAGCCTTCGTACTTGCCTTGCAGCAACACGCGCACACGCACGCCCCGGCCCGCTGCCTGCAACAAGGCGCGCCGCAGGCGCCCACCGGGCACAAAGTAGGCATTGGCCAGCACCACCTCGTGGCGGGCTCTGGCAATGGCGGTCAGGTAGGTGCGCTCGATGTCGCTGCGGTGCCACAGGTTGTCGCGCAACACCAGTTGGGCTGTGGCCCCTGGCAACACGGGCGGGGGATGGGTGCTGGCCTGTACGTCGCTCCAGGCACGGTGAAATTCGCTCTGGCGGGCCTTTTTCAGCGCTTCCATGCGCCACCACAGTTGCAGCACCGTGAAGACCATGGGCAACACCAGGGGACCGGTGCAGCGCACGGCAAAGTCAAAACGCGGATGCGTCAGCGGCCCCATGGCGGGGTCCAGGTGGTCATCGACCAAATTGATGCCGCCACAAAACCCCAGCACGCCGTCCACCACACACAGCTTGCGGTGCAGCCGCCGCCACCGGCTGGGAATGAGCAAACCCCAACGGCCCAGCGGGGCAAACACGCGCCATTGCACACCCGCGCGGTCAAAGCGGGCCTGCCACTCACCCGGCAGCGGACCGGTGCCCATGCCGTCCACCACCAGTCGCACACTCAGGCCCCGCTGGGCGGCCCGCTCCAAGGCCTCGGCCACCCGCAGGGGCGCACCTTCAAATTCGAAAATGTAGGTCTCCAGGTGCACCGATGTGCGGGCGGCGTCCATGGCCTGCACCAGCGCCTCAAACAGGGCATGACCCCCGGGCAACAACACCAGCTGGTGACCGGTTTGCATGCGAGACCCCGGCCAACGCGGGGCACCCCGTTGGGGGCGGGAGGTTTGGGGTGGAAAAGAGGACTGCGACACAGCGGTCAGAGCCTGAATTCGGCAATCAGCGGCAAGTGGTCGGACATGCGGGCCCAGGCCTTGCCCAGAGGCACCTGCGCATGCACGGGCACCAGGCCACGCACGTAAATACGGTCCAGGTGCAGCACGGGCATGCGGGACGGAAAGGTGGCCAGACGCTCACCCTCGAAAGTGCGAAGGTCCAAAGCGGCCATGGGCTGGTGCAGGCGGCCACCCCAGTCGTTGAAATCACCGGCGACCACCAAGCGCTCGTGGGGTGGCACACACCGGGCCAGGTAACCCCCCAAGCGCTGCACCTGGCGCGCGCGCCCCGCCGCCAGCAACCCCAGGTGCACCACCACCACATGCACAGGGGTGCCCTCCACCGTCACTTTCACATGCAGCAGACCGCGTTGCTCGAACGGGTGGTCGGACACGTCTTCGTGTGCAATGGCCGCCACAGGCCAGCGGGTGAGCAGTGCATTGCCATGTGCGCCGTGGCGGGTGAGGGCGTTGGTGCGGTACACGGCCTCGTAGCCTTCGGGCGACAAATAGTCGGCTTGCCCTTGCTGAGGCCAACGGACAAAACGCTGGGCCAGCTTGCGGTGGTGGCTGCTCACCTCTTGCAGGCACACCAGGTCGGCATCGAACTGCTCGACCGCGTGCACCAGGTTGTGGATTTCCAGCCGCTGCGCAGGCCCCAGGCCTTGCACGCCTTTGTGGATGTTGTACGTGGCAATGCGCAGTGTGCTCATGCCTTGCATGATGCCAGCCTGGGCAATTGCAGAACAGCCTCTGCGTTGGACGCCGAGCTGCAACGGCCTGCCGCTTCACGCCAGGGCAGCCACACGCTGCGGGTGTGTTCGCCGGGGCTCAGCACCACGGGCACACGCCTGGGCAACGCCAGGCCAAACAACCGCTCCGTGTTGAACACCACGCCCGGGGCGTAGCGGTGCCGCCAGGCGGGGTAAATGTCGTAGACGTTTTCCAGGTGCCAATCGGTCAGCGTGTGACCGGGAGCGCATGTATCAACACCGGTTTCCTCGGCGACTTCGCGCCGAGCGGTGTCGGCCCAAGGTTCATCGGCCCACTCTTTGGAGCCGGTGACCGATTGCCAAAACCCCGGCGAATCGGTGCGCTCAATGAGCAGCACGTCCAGCGCCGGGGTGTACATCACCACCAGCACCGACTCGGGGATTTTGAACAGGGACAACTGAATGGCCCCGCCCTGCTTCAGCCCGCCTTGACGGCGTCGGGGTTGCGCAGGCGGATGTGCAGCTCGCGCAATTGTTTCTCGTCCACCGGGCTGGGGGCCTGGGTCAGCAGGCACTGGGCACGCTGGGTTTTGGGGAAGGCAATCACGTCGCGGATGGATTCGGCCTTGGTCATCAGCGTGATCAGGCGGTCCAAGCCAAAGGCCAAACCGCCGTGGGGTGGTGCGCCATATTGCAGCGCGTCAAGCAGGAAGCCGAACTTGAGATCGGCGTCTTCCTTGGTGATGTTGAGCGCGGTGAACACCTTGCTCTGCACTTCGGCACGGTGGATACGCACCGAACCGCCGCCCAATTCCCAGCCGTTGAGCACCATGTCGTAAGCCTTGGCAATGCACTTGCCGGGGTCGGTGTCCATGTAGTCTTCGTGGCCGTCTTTGGGAGCGGTGAAGGGGTGGTGCACGGCATTCCAGCGGTTTTCGTCGCCGTCCTGTTCGAACATGGGGAAGTCCACCACCCACAGGGGCGCCCAGCGGTCTTCGAAGAAACCTTGTTTTTTGGCCAGTTCGCTGTGGCCGATCTTGATGCGCAGCGCACCGATGGCGTCGTTCACCACCTTGGCTTTGTCGGCACCGAAGAACAGGATGTCGCCGTTTTGCGCGCCGCTGCGCTGCAAAATGGCTGCAATGGCCGCGTCGTGCAGGTTTTTAACGATGGGGCTTTGCAGGCCATCGCGGCCCAGCGCCACGTCATTCACCTTGATCCAGGCCAAGCCCTTGGCGCCGTAAATTTTGACGAACTCGGTGTAGGCGTCGATTTCGCTGCGGCTGATGTCGCTGCCACCGGGCACACGCAACGCCACCACACGGCCATTCTTGGCCTGGGCGGGCGCGCTGAACACCTTGAAGTCGACGTCGGCCATCACATCGGTCAGCTCGGTGAACTCCAGCTGCACGCGCAGGTCGGGCTTGTCGGAGCCGTAGCGGTGCATGGCTTCGGCGTAGGCCATCACGGGAAAATCTCCCAGGTCCACGCCCATGGTGTTTTGGAACACGGTTTTGATCATGCCCTGGAACATGTCGCGGATGTCTTGCTCGGTCAGGAACGAGGTCTC